>JBOGJZ010000001.1:0-9134 GCA_050745645.1 Terriglobia bacterium
GCGTACATTTCTACCTCATTCAATACCGGTTCGAAAAGGGCTGCACTACTGGGGAACTTACATCAATGGCTTCAGTAGTGGTAGCGTGCCTGGAGGAAATCGATTCGATACTCACCGACCCGGTACACCAGCCGATGCTCTTGGGTGATGCGCCTCGACCAGCATTCTGCTAGCACGAACTTCAATGGCTCCGGCTTGCCAACACCAGCGAACGGACCTTTCATTACCGCCTCAACAAGTTCCAGAACGCGAAGCGCCACCTTCCGATCCGTTTTCACCCAATACCTCAGATCATCACGAAACTCCGGGTGGAACACCATCTCGCGCTTAGCGGACCGCGCCAAGTCCCATCTCCTGCTGTAGCTTGCTAATCGATTCCGGTTTGTCTTTGCCGTGCGTAGCCCGTTGCAGCGCCTTCAGCAGCCGGTCAGCATTTTTGGGAGATCGCAACAAATGGGCGGTTTCAATCAGGCCTGTCAATTCATCAGCGGGAACCAGGGCTACATCTTTAGCGCCGCGACGCCGCACAATCACAACTTCCCGGTTACTGGTAACCTGATTCAGAAAACCTGCTAACTGTTTCCGCAGGTTTGTGTATGTAGTCTCGACCGGCATGGCGTCTTGCCTCCTTCATTAACGTACAGGGTTTATGTACGCATCGTCAAGCCGTTTCAGAGCTGAAAAATCCACAATACAAAAACCATGCCGTGGGTTTTCAATAAACCACAAACTGATGATCCATGCAGTCCGGCTGAATTTGAGCGAACAATCGGTCCAGCAGCTCGTAGCCCGCGCGTCCGAGGAAATAGACGCCGCTGATTTTCCGCTCCTGCAGGGCGCCGTCCGGCATCAGAAAATGCAGCAAGCTCTGCTCATGGCGGCGGAGTATTTCAGAGCGTTCGAGCTCCGCGCGGCTCAACTTTCCCCGCAACTTCTCTAACTGGAAAATCATCTTCTCTTGAGTGTGATGCAGCGTGTCCGTCAGCGTGGGATCCAGGCGCTCCACTGCTGACTGAAGGTCATCGAAAAGGCTCCGGATTTCCTGGCCGCCGCGATCCAGGCGCGCCGGCCAAGGCTCCGCGCTCCCGCCCGCAAGAGAGGCAGCGGCGATTTTGCGCCGCACATGCTCTTCACCTTGGAAAATATCCTCGAGGGTCAGAGCATATTTTCCGAGCAGCCGTTCGATTTTCCGGTCTGCAAGGGTGAACGCCGCGCGCGGAAATATCACCGGCATAAGCCGGCCAAATTCCTGGTAAATTACCTGAGACTGCGCAAAATAGGCCACCTCCGCAGGGCCAGCCACATAGGCTACCGTTGGCAGGAGAGAATCCTGAACGACGGGGCGGAATAGCGCGCTCGGGGTGAAGTCCAGCGGCCGTTCGGCAATCGACCGTTGGAGCTGGGACATCGGCGCCGCAGGTAAGCCCACAGCGGTAAAGCGGCTGCCTTCCTGGTGAATCGCCCGGCGCCCGCCGTTCACGGTGGCAAAAATAAGGGTTGAATCCTCTCCGGCGTGGACTTGCGCATGGTAGCCGGCGGCGGTCAGTTCCTGCGAGCGCTCGCGCAGGCGTTCGCGCAACCGGCCCGCTTGCTCTAGCGCCCACCCGTAAATCCCGCTAGCCGCGGCGTGCACCTCAGCATCGAATGGGTCGATGAGAATGGCGCCGAACCGGCCAAGCAGCCGCGCCATAAGCCTGCCAAATCCGTCCCCCCACTTCACGCCGGGCGCATAACATTCACGCAGATCATGGAGCAACTGGTCGCGGGCCTCACCCGGTGGAAAAAGTCGCTCCAAGCCGGCGAGAACCTCTGTAATCCCTTCTCCGAACTTCACCGCGCCTACCGGCGAATCCGCTGCCGGCCGCTCGACTGGCGGAGCAAGCCACTGAAGCTGTCCGTCGTCATCAAGCACCGCTGTCCGGAGCACTTCTTCGAGATCGTGATCCTCTGTAGCCAACCAGAAAACCGAAACGCACCGCAGCCCTTGTAGGGTGAGATCCTGCGCGAGCCGCACGGCCGTCAGCGCCTTGTAAAGCGTGAGCGCCGGCCCGGAAAACAGGCCTGCCTGCTGGCCTGTCAGCACGGCGAAAGTATCCGGATCCTTCAGGAGTTGGATGTTGGCCAGCGTTTCTTCGGAGCATCCAAAATGCTTGTTTTGCCGCGTCAGAACGCTGACCAGATTATCCCGATCAGAATGTTGGGAACGAATCAACTTAGCGACGCGCTGAAAGCTGCGAAAATCGGAGGGTGGTCCGCTATAGAAACGCTCTACGCGGTCGAAATGGTACAGGTAATCGAGATATAGCGAGGTGGTGTGTGGTACTTGCGAGTAAGGTATGCAGACGGAGGCCATATCGCCCCAGTGTACTAAATATATTGCACCGGCGCTTCCTACTGCTCACCCGAGGGCGATAGGCAGGGTAGCGCATCTCAAATTGTGCGGTTTTGATTCAGGAATGCAATGAAAGGCTGCAGGGTTTCTGAAAACGCAAAATTCTACTCTTGAGAGGAGTCATGTAAATTCTGCCCGCCCGCTTTAGCAGCAGCCTTTTTGGGGAGGTCAGAACGAAAAAAGTGTCTCATTTGTCTCATTTGTCTCCATCGTCTCATTCTGACCTGCTATTGTTTACTTATGAGTAACCACTGCGAAAGCGCACCGTATGATCTCCGCAGCGAAAATTGCGCCATCGGATACCCAGCCGGTTTCTGCGGCGAGACGAAGCCCGTAATCACAGTCGCAGAGACTTTCGCGCAGGCGCAGAATCGCCTGTCCCTCTCGAACCCACGGCCCTCGGTTCCGCTGAATGAGCTGTTGAACTCAGAAACGAGCAAAAACCTCAACTTTCAAGGCAGGGACTTAGGGATGACCAGGAAATCGAAGGACAAAATGGAAGTGCCCATCTGTGGCCGGCTATCCGCAGACCGTTTCCGGGTGCTTGAGAACTGGTGCGATTTCAGTTTTCGCAAGCGTTCTGAAGTTGTCGGCATGGTACTCGAGCGTGTGCTCGAGATCCTGGAGCATCAGCCAAGCAGCGAAATGCCGGTCGAACAGTTCGTACGCCGCCTGCGCGTCGACCCGCCTTAAAAAATTTGTCTGCAGGCGTATGAAACGTATGCGACGTATCGTTCGTATCGAATATCCACAACATCTGAAATGCTTCTAACTATCTATACTATCTATATCGGGAAGGCGATGCCCAGGCAGGATATGCTTCTCTTGACCCCATCAAACATGGGTCAGAGGGGAGCTGATCCGGTATGTGGCCACGGCCGCCAATGCCTCCGAAGCGCTAGCACACAGGATTTGACGCCGGGAGCCTTCCACGAGGGAGGTTCCCGGTGAACAGAATCATTGGTTTTTGGATTGCATCCTCTGCTGTGCTCTTCCTGCTTTCCCTAGTTTACCTTCAACACCAACTGCACCGCAAAAATTCTCTATTCGCGTGGTGGCTCTGCGTCGGCGTCTCCATGCAGCTCATCTCGGCCTATGGGCTCGTGTTGGGCTGCCCTGCCTGGCTTGCGCGCGTCTGGGCGTTCGCTGATTACCTTAGCTACGGGCTTGCGCTAGCCGTGCTGGTAGCCGCGCTCTGGCGGCGCCAATGCCCGGTGAACCAAACGCTGCTCTATGGACTCGGCGCCATGATCGCCTTTAACGCGCTCGTCCGATGGCGTGGTGATTCCTTCAACCAGGACCTTCGCTCGTGGCTGCTGAACATTGCGTTTCTGGGGCCAGCGATTTTCCTATTGCTGAGCTTCTCAAATGTTCGCGCGGACCGGCTGCCACTGCACATCAAGTCTGCTTTTGAAAACCTGGCTTCACAGGTTACAACGCGCACCCGGCAGGCTGCATTCAGCCCGAAGGCTGACATAGGCGCGTTGGACGCTGCCTGAGGGTTAACTCGCGGCGGCAATGCCCGTCTCGCGCACCAAGCGGAAACCGTAGTCGGCGTATTGGAAATGCGGAGGGATGCTGGAGCGAGCCGCGCACCGGCTGACCTTCACGTGGTGCCGCCAGGAGCCGCCGCGAGAAGCTCGCCGCTCGCCCGTCGCGGGACCTTTGGGGTTGTTTGGAGTCGAAACCTCGTAGTAGGCCCGCCCGTACCAATCCGCGCACCACTCGTGGATGTTTTCGGAGACGTCGTACAGTCCGAAAGAATTGGGCCGGTCCATTCCAACCGGAAGCGGTCCGCGCGCCACACCGCCCCACCGGCGCAGATAAGGCGGCCAGGAATCAGGCGGCTCATCGCCCCAGGGGTAAAGAGCGCTTTCGCGGCCGCCGCACGCTGCCCACTCCCATTCGGCCTCAGTGGGCAGGCGGTAGCGGCGACCCGCAAGTTTGCTCAGCCACTCGCAGTACTTTATCGCTTCAACCCAACTGACGCTGGTGACCGGCTGGTCTGCGTTATTGAAATCAGGATCATTCCACTGCGGCGGCGCAGGGTGCCCGGTTGCGTGCAGGAAGACCGCAAAATCGCAGTTCCGCACCTGTACCACCGCCATTTCAAATCTATTGACCGATACGCGATGCACGGGCTTTTCGTCATCTCGCCCGGCGTCACACCCCATCAGGAAGCAAGCCGATGGGATTGATACGCATTCGGGTTCAATCCGGCTTGCTGGACCACCAGGTTCCATCAGTCTACAGCCCCAGTTTTCTGCTGGAATCGTCACTCAGTAACGCCTCAGTTTCGGGCGTGTAGCGCCGCCGTCCTCGACGGCAAGTGCCGGCAAGATGCCGGCGCTACATCTATCGCCGAGCCCGAAACTGAAGCATTTACGTCACTCACTGATTCCGGCTTTTCAATCGCCACGTGATTTTATAATATCGGAGGTTGACCTCGCATCGGCAGACAAAGGAGAACTATGTCCCAAAAGCACAAGGCAGCAATTCAAAAGCAGTTTACAGAAACATTGGATGCCTACTCGAAGTATGCCGTGAAGGATACGCCGGAGGTGATGGAGGAGAAGGCGATGTTCGCCTCGCCGCAACTCACCGACTTTGCGATGGACGTTGCCTGCGGGCCGGGCACGATGACGCTGGCGTTGGCGGCCCATGTGCGGTTTGCGGTGGGGGTAGATTTGACCCACGCCATGCTCCTGCGGGCGCGCGAATTCCAATCCGAGCGGCAGATCGCACCGGCGGGTTTCACCGGGGGCGAAGCGGAGCGCCTTCCCTTTCCGGATGGGACTTTCGATCTGGTAACCTGTCAGTCAGCCTTTCATCACATGCTCAAGCCGGAATCCGTGCTCAAGGAAATGGCGCGAGTGGCAAAATCTGAAGGCCGCCTTATGGTCGTTGACACTCTGGGTCCGGAAGACGAAGAGAAATGGCAGCTCTACAACCAGATCGAAAAAACGCGTGATCCCTCGCACACTAACTCGTTGCGGCTGACGGCTTTTTTGAAGTTATTCGACAGCCTGCGTCTCAACATTGTCCGGCAAAGCATCAAGCGGCGGGAACGATCCTTCCGCCAATGGATGCTCCGCGCGGGAGTTGCTTCTACTGACCCACGCTATCAGGAGACTCGCAAACTGCTGGAGGAATCTGCGCCCGGCGATAACGCCGGCCATTCTCCACGCGCGCAGGGAGATGACATCGTAATTGTGCACCACGAGGCGATTTTCTTGCTGAAACCGTAGCAGCGCGCTCACTCACCCGGCCGCCGGGCTACCGTCTGCCGCGCCCGGGACAGGGCAAGCGCTGCCCCGCTGCAAAAATCGGCCCTTTAAATCGCAATCTGCGAACGGGGCTTTTTTGACGTGGGTGCAGTGTTTCACTACAATGTAGACTTTGTCCTGACCCGGACGGCTTAACCCCATGCTTAAATTTCAAACGGCAGGCGAATCCCACGGCCAAGGCTTGATAGCGATTATCTCCGGCGTTCCCGCCGGCCTACGCGTGGATTTTGATTACGTGAATCGTGACCTGAAGCGGCGCATGGGCGGTTACGGCCGCGGCGGCCGTATGAAGATTGAGTCAGACGCGGCGCAATTTATTTCGGGCGTTCGCCACGGTGAAACCATCGGCTCGCCCATCGCTCTCCTGATTGAAAACAAGGACTGGCCCAACTGGAAGGAATCCATGGCGGTGGAAGACCGCCCGGAGAGCCGCGCGAAATACAAGCCGCTTTCGCCGCCGCGTCCCGGTCACGCGGATCTTGCGGGCTGCCTGAAATATAACTTTCGTGACGCCCGCTACGTGCTGGAGCGAGCCAGCGCCCGCGAAACTGCAGCGCGGGTCGGCGTGGGTTCCGTCGCCAAGCTATTTTTACGCGAATTCGGCATTGACGTGGCCAGCCATGTGATTGCGTTGGGGCGCGTCTCTTTGCCGTCTCAACAGACGCCTTTTGACGCCATCTTAGCCTTGCGCGAGAAGGAAGAGATTCTTCTGAGTTGTGTTGATGCCGAGGCCGAACAACGCATGAAACAGGAAGTGGACCTCGCGACAGAGAATCGCGACACGGTCGGCGGTGTTTTTGAAGTGCGGGCGCGGGGCGTTCCTCCGGGGCTTGGCGCTTGCACGCAGTGGGATGAGCGGCTGGATGGCCATCTAGCGCAGGCGATCATGTCTATCCAGGCCGTCAAGGGAGTGGAAATCGGCCTAGCCGCCGAAAATGCCGCTCATTTTGGCTCGGAGGCGCAGGACGAGATCGGCTACGACAGGGAGCAGTCGCGCTTTACGCGCCGCAGCAATCGGGCCGGCGGCATCGAGGGAGGCATGACGAACGGCGAGGAGATTTTCGTCCGTGGGCTTTTGAAACCGATTTCAACCTTACGCCGGCCGCTCGGCTCCGTCAGCTTTGAAACTCGGGAGCCGGTGAAGGCTGCCTACGAACGGTCGGACGTATGTGTAGTGCCGGCCGCGGGCGTCGTGGGCGAGGCGATGGTCGCGCTTATCCTGGCGCGAGCTATGCTTGAAAAGTTTGGTGGTGACTCGATGCAAGAAACTCGAAGGAATTATGAGGCATACATCGAGCAAGTACGGAATTTCTGACACGCGCTTGGCCCCCTTGTAGCAGAGTCTGAAAAAACTGGAACTTGTCACTCTGAGCCAAGCAAAGAGGCTCATGGTAAACTCCGCGAAGAATCTCAGCCAATTTATTTCAGTACGAAAAGCAGATGCTTCCCGGCTTCGCCGGGACAGGTCGCTCGGCTCTGCATGGCAATAGAGGATTTTTCCGCAAGCGGATAGGGCCGGCAGCCCTCCGTCCGGCGGCTGAAAGCGGTCCAACTCAACGGAAGATCAACCATGATCTACCCTATTGTCAAATACGGCCAGCCGGTGCTCGAAACGGTTGCGGAACCCGTGACCAGCTTTGACGTGGAGTTTGAGAAGCTGGTGGCGGACATGTTCGAAACCATGTACGCCGCGCATGGCGTCGGTCTGGCGGCGCCGCAGATCGGGATCAGCAGGCGGCTGTGCGTTATTGACATCGCTTCTAACGAAGACCCTGCGGCGAAGCTCGTTCTGGCAAATCCGGTCATCCTCTCAACAGAAGGCAAGCAGACCGATGAGGAAGGCTGCCTGAGTCTTCCCAATTTTCGCTCCTCCACTCCGCGCCCGCTCAAGGCCAGCATCCGAGCGCAGGACCTTCACGGCCAAGAATTCACGATCAACGGAGAAGGGCTGCTCGCACGGGCCTTCTGCCACGAGATCGACCATCTGAACGGCGTGCTCTTCATTCAGTACCTCAGCCTGCTGAAGCGGGATTCCATTCGCCGCAGGGTCAGGAAAATGGTAAAAGCAGGCGAATGGTAGCTGCTTGACGCCTTTGCGTGAGGCCGTCTTTTTAAGCCGTGTTTCACAGTTCTAAACCATGAGAGCGATCTTCTGCGGCACGCCGCAGTTTGCCGTCCCTACACTTGAAAGCCTCTCCGCTGCCGGAATCGAAGTCAGCCTGGCGCTGACGAATCCAGACGAGCCGCGCGGGCGCGGGTATGAGTTGAGAGCTTCTCCGGTTAAGGAGTTCGCGCTGAAGGCCGGACTTCGGGTGTACCAGCCAGAGCGCTTGAAGGATCCATCAGTTCAGCCAGAGATCGCGGCTGTTCATCCCGATGTCATCGTGGTGGTCGCTTATGGCCACATCATTCCGCCCTGGATGATCGGCCTTCCGCGCTTCGGTTGCGTCAACCTTCATGCCTCGCTGCTGCCGCGTTACCGGGGCGCCGCGCCCATTCAGTGGGCGATTATTCGCGGCGAGCGCGCCACCGGCGTTACGTCCATGCAGATCGATCGTGGCCTCGATACCGGCGATATTCTACTGCGAAGCGAAACGAAAATTAGCGGTGAGGACACTACCGAGACGCTCTCGGAGCGCCTCAGCAGAATGGGCGCGGGCTTGATAGTAGAAACGCTGCGCGGTTTGGAACGAGGGGAAATCCATCCCCGGCCCCAGAGCGAGCATCTCGCAAGCTACGCGCCGATGCTGAAAAAAGAGGACGGACGAATCGACTGGTCTCTCACGGCAGAGGAAATCGCGCTGCGCGTGCGGGGATTACGCCCCTGGCCCGTCGCCCATACGGCTTTTAGAAGCCGGAATCTGCGAATCTGGGCCGCACGCGCAGCCGGTCAGCCAGCGGCGCACCCTTTAGCGCCGGGCGAGTTGAAAGCAGACCAAGGCAGATTGATCGCGGGATGCGGCCTGGCAACTGCTCTCGAACTGCTTGAACTTCAACTTGAGGGACGCAAGGGAATCCACGCGCGCGACTTCATCAACGGGATGCGCCTGCAGGACGGCGAACGATTAGGGGTGTGATCACCGCAAAAACGGTGCGTCTCCCAATATTTCGTTTGCTCTGCAGGCCTTGCGGCTCGTTAAAACAAGCCGCCCAGCCAGCAAAACGAAAATTACGGCTGAGCCCTCCAGACGGTCGAGACGAACTTCGTGAATAATCCGGGTTACGCTCCGGCGGCCTTCCCTTGAAACATAGGCGCAAACACCTGCGCCACGAACTGCTCGATTGAAGTAGGCGTGGTGTTCCCGGCAGTACGGGGTTCCAGAGCCGCCATATGACCGGAGTTGATCGCCTGCGCCATCTCGAGGAGGAGGTCTGCCATACTGCCCGACATGCCCATCTGGGTCAGAATGGGTTTTAATTGAGCCGCCGGCAACTCCGTATAGGCAAGGTCAGGC
>JBOGJZ010000002.1:0-3572 GCA_050745645.1 Terriglobia bacterium
CCCCTACCCTCAGTTCATCCGAGCTGTTTTCAACCAACACCGGTTCGGGCCTCCAGCCGCTGTTACACGGCCTTCACCCTGACCAAGGGTAGATCATCCCGCTTCGCGTCTATTGCCCGCCACTCATCGCCCTATTCAGACTCGCTTTCGCTGTGGCTCGCTCCTTCCCGATACGATCGGGAAATCATTGCTTAACCTTGCGACGGACAATAACTAGCCGGCTCATTATGCAATAGGCACGCCGTCAGGCATGTCCGATCCCGCCGAAACGGGTCCGGACGTAGCCCTTCGACTGCTTGTAGGCATGCGGTTTCAGGTACTATTTCACTCCCCTCGAAGGGGTTCTTTTCACCTTTCCCTCACGGTACTAGTTCACTATCGGTCGCCAGCACGTATTTAGCCTTACGGGATGGTCCCCGTAGATTCCCGCAGGGTTTCTCGTGCCCCGCGGTACTCAGGAACGCGCGTTAGAGTCCGGTCAGCTTTCACCTACGTGGCTATCACACTCTGTGGCCGACTTTTCCAAGTCGTTCGGCTAGCCGCCGGATTGGTAACTCTATGGCTTTAAACCAACGCACGCCCTCCAACCCCCAGCACTCCATATCAAGCCATTGATCCATCCGATTCGTTGACTCATTGAAAGAAGCCAAAGTTGCCACCCTCTTTCAATGACCAATGATCCAATGAACCGATGACGCAATATGGAAGACTGGGTTTGGGCTATTTCCGCTTTCGCTCGCCGCTACTCGCGGAATCACGGTTGTTTTCTTTTCCTCCGGGTACTGAGATGGTTCACTTCCCCGGGTTCGCTCGCACCCGCCTATGTATTCAGCGGGCCGTTCCCGATGTTGACATCGGGAGGGTTTCCCCATTCGGAAATCCCCGGATCAAAGGGTGTTTCCCCCTCACCGAGGCTTATCGCAGGTAACCACGTCCTTCTTCGCCGTCTGGCGCCAAGGCATCCACCGTACGCCCTTAGTAGCTTGACCATAAAATCTGCTCAACACACAAAGCAAGTATCAGGTTCCAGGGATCAGAAAATAATCCCGGCCCAAGTTCCAACTTTTATTGCGCAGATCCGCCTTTGCTTTTAATCTGCTTGAATCCACATTCAAACAGATGAGCACATGTAGACGTCGCACTATTCAGTTTTCAAAGATCATCAAGTATCGAAACCGGAGAGGTTCCGGTCCGATTTATCCCAACTTCACATGCCGTCTTTCGACGGCACTGAGATGCTGGGCAGGATGCTCGATTCGACTGTCGACCACCCAACTCAGAACCTCGGTATAACGCTTCACCAGCCACTCCAACGCTGGCCAGTCATTCCGAACCGTAGCTTGCCGCGCTATGCGCTGCGCTCTGTGGTGTGCTGTGATTGGTTTGGAAGAGGAGTGAAAAACAGGCAGGGCTTACATGGGCAAGAACCTCGCTTGCATCACTACCCTATCCCGCAAATTGTCTCGTAACTAACCTCCTTAATCGCCCAAAAAACTTCCCACAAGCCTATCTCTTCAGGCGACAACTCTAAGAACTTAACACGTGACTCAGCCAATTGCAAGAGCTATTTCACAGATGGTTCACTCAAGCTCGGCCTAATTTCTTCGAGGCTGCCTGTGCGGCCCGGTATTTTCCATGAGCAATGAATTCAGCAGGACCGGTCAAATTCACTTCGCCATTCTCCGGCCAACTCACCTCCAAATTTCCGGCTAAAGTTCGCACGCATACTTGCCGTCCGGTGAAGCCATTGAGAATGCCAGCCACTACCGCGCCGCACGATCCAGTCCCAGAGGAAGCCGTTCGCCCCACTCCACGTTCCCAGAACCTCACCTCAATTTCACGCCGGGAAATCACCTTGACGAACTCCACGTTGGTCCGGTTGGAGAAAAGCGGGTGATTCTCGATCTCGCGGCCAATCTCTGGCCAATTGGCGCGGTCCAATTCATCCACGAACAACGAACAATGAGGATTCCCCATCGAAGTGGCCGTCACACGAAACGTGCCGAGCCGCGTCTTTAAGGGATAGTCCACCACAGGAGATTTAACCTTCGGCGCTCGAAACGGGATTCTTGCCGGTTCAAGAACCGGGTTTCCCATCGCCACGCGAAACAGCCACCGCCCGTCGCCCGCCTCGATCGTCTCGATTTCCCTAATGCCGACGGCAGTTTCAATTTTCATGCCGCGCCGGCCGGGCCGGTCCAAAGAGAGGAAACCTGCAACACAGCGTATGCCGTTGCCGGACATTTCAGCTTCGCTGCCATCCGCATTAAAAAATCGCACGCGCGCATCGTGGCCATGGCTGCGCGGCGGGAGGACCGCCAAAAATCCGTCTGCTCCGACTCCTGTGTGGCGGTCGCATATAGCTCGCGCCAGCCTGCTCAAAAACATCTTAGCGGCGGACTTATCTTCTTTGGCTCCCACATCGCGCGCGTTTGTGACGATAAAGTCGTTACCCAGTCCATGCAGTTTCGTAAATCTAATTTCAAAAATCTTCTTCATTCAGCCTTCTCTTAAAAAGTCCGATGGTGTTCCCCTCAATTGCCAGTCACCCTCCTTCCGCTGCTGCGTGAGGAGGGTGACTGCGACGCGGTGGATGAAGTTCCTTTCCTCCTTTGATGCGAGCACGTGCGCGAGCGGAAGCCATGCTCTGCCGATCTCCGGGTAACCGGAAGTCAGCGAATCAAAGAGGCGCCGTGCGGCGTCTACGTGTGCGATACCATCGCCGTACAGGTTGCTGAGCTTGTGAAACTGGAAAAAAGCGAGGCTTGCGCCATCAACAGTCAGGATCACAACCCAGCACGACGCAACCACTTTTTGCGAGATCGCCATGGGCTTCAACGGGGCCGATCGGGGCGAGGCCGCGTCACACATCGAAATGCGTCATAGCCTTGAACTCGCGGAAGCGTTCTTCTATCTCACGAGGCTTGACGGTCAACAAGCGTTCGAGGCCAAACTTCTCAACAGCAAAGCTGGCCATCACGGAGCCATAGACCAGCGCCCGCCGCAGGTTCTCTTCGGAAAAATCCCGCTCTCGCGCCAGGTAGCCCATGAAGCCTCCGGCAAATGAGTCGCCCGCGCCAGTCGGGTCATGGACTTCCTCAAGCGGAAAAGCCGGGGCGAAAAAAACGCACTGGCCTTCGAAGAAACAGGCGCCATATTCGCCGCGTTTTACGATCACGATGCGCGGTCCGAGCCGGTGGATTTCCGCTGCGGCCCGGCGCAGGTTGCCAGCGCCTGAGAGCATGCGCGCCTCGCCGTCATTAATGACCAGGGCATCGACGGACGCCAGCGTGTTCTTGAGTTCCGCCGGTTTGCCCTTAATCCAGAAGTTCATCGTGTCACACGCCGTGAAGCGCGCTTTCGGAAGCTGTTTTCGCACATGAAGCTGCAATACCGGGTCAATGTTCCCCAGAAACACAAACTCGGAATCAAGGTAAGCATCGGGAATCTTGGGGGCGAAGGATTCAAACACGTTCAAGTGCGTCTCGATCGTACGCGCCTCGTTCATATCGCCGGCATACTCGCCGCGCCACCGGAACGTTTTGCCCTTGGCCTTTTCCAGCCCTTGCAAG
>JBOGJZ010000003.1:0-3841 GCA_050745645.1 Terriglobia bacterium
GTTACCGCACTCGGCTGGCTAATTGAGGAGTCGCTGCCAAGAAGTGCGCAATCAGGATTTCGCTGACTGCTCACTTATGCTCGCGCGAGCGGCCACGACTTGAAAGGCGGACCCGGCGGCTTCCAACGTCCCAGCGATATCCTGTTCAGAGTGGGCGGCGGAGAGGAATGCCACTTCGAACTGCGACGGGGGAAGGTAGACGCCACGCGCGAGCATAGCCCGGAAGAAGGCTGCGAAGGCATCGGTATCAGCCCGCCGCGCCGAGGCATAGTCTGTGACCGGCTGCGCCGCGAAAAACGCAGTCAGCATGGAGCCGGCGCGGTTCACGGTGAGCGGCACGCTGGCGTTGCGAGCTTTCGCAACGAGTCCATCGGCGAGCTCCACCGAAAGCCATTCCAGGCGCTCATAAAAACCCGGGCGGCGAATCACCTCGAGCGTCTTAAGTCCTGCCGCCACGGCTAGAGGATTGCCGGAAAGCGTGCCTGCCTGGTAGACAGGACCGGAAGGAGCGATCAGGTCCATGATCTCCACCTTGCCGCCGTAGGCTCCGACAGGCAAGCCTCCGCCGATAATTTTGCCAAGCGTGGTGAGATCCGGAGTAATTCCGTAAAGCTGCTGCGCTCCTCCGTAGTCCACGCGAAATCCCGTCATCACCTCATCGAAAATCAACACGGTCCCGTGGCGCGCGGTAAGCGCTCGCAATTTTTCCAAAAACCCGGCTTGGGGCAGTACGCAGCCCATGTTGCCCGCTACGGGCTCGACGATGGCGGCGGCTAACTGGTCTCCGTGCGCGGCAAAAGCGGCATCGAGGGCATCCAGGCCGTTATAAGGCAGAGTAATGGTAAGTTCAGCGAGGCAGCGAGGGACGCCGGGACTATCCGGCAGGCCGAGCGTCGCGACGCCGGAGCCTGCTTTTACAAGCAAGCTGTCGCTGTGGCCGTGATAGCAGCCTTCAAACTTGAGTATCTTGTCTCTTCCGGTGGCTGCACGGGCGGCGCGCAGCGCGGAGAGCGTGGCTTCTGTCCCGGAATTTACCAGGCGGACGCGCTCGATTGAGGGAAAAGCACGGTGGATTTGCTCCGCCAACTCAACCTCACCCTCGGTTGCCGCTCCAAAGCTCGTGCCCGTCTCCAGAACGCGAGCCAGGCTTTCCATCACTTCCGGATGACAGTGGCCGAGAATGAGCGGCCCCCACGACATCACGTAATCGACGTATTCATCGCCATCCACGCTCGTCACGCGAGCGCCTTGGCCTCGCGCCAGGAAAACCGGATCGCCCCCTACGGCGCGAAAGGCGCGCACGGGCGAGTTTACGCCGCCCGGCATCAAGCGGATGGCGCGCTGAAAGAGTTCTTCAGATTTCTTGCCCATTTTTAAAGACGGTCGTGATTCGAGAGCGGCTTCTTCAGAGTGCTGGTTGCGTATTGGAAGAGCCCCGGCACGATCGATTTGTAAACGCGGCTGACCAGCCCGGTGTAAGATTGCGATCCCTCGAAAAGATCCTGCAACAGATTCATGAAAACGGCGCTTTGAGAGCAGAATTGCACCATGCGCGTGGTGGAGGGCCGCCTCATGAATTTTCCACGGTAGAAACGGGGCGCAAGCCTCGCTGCGGCGGCATGGCGGCGGCCGAATTCCCGCCAGACGCGAGCGAGATATTCTTCCGGCCGGCCTTCGAGCAAGGCTTCAGCAATCAACTCGCCCGACCGCATGGCAAAGTAGATTCCTTCGCTGGTCAGCGGATCGGCAAGGCCGGCAGCATCTCCTGCCAGCGCCCAGCCTTCGCCCGCCAGCCGCATTGTGCTCCAGGTTTTGGGCCCGAGCGCGGGCACGATATGGCTGAAAACCTGACCGCCTTCCGGGTGGTAGCCAAACCGGGCCACGAACACGCGCAACCGCTGCTGCAGATTCTCCATGCTGACCTCGCCGGTTCTGCCGATGATGCCCAGCGAGAAATGATCCGGGCGCGGAAAGGCCCAGGCGTAACCCTCAAAATCCTCGAAAAATTGCACGCGCAGCAATGAATCGGAGCCGGGCGCGAACCAGCCGTAGGTCAACATCAAATCCTGCGCGGCGAGCGGCCCCGCCACGCAATCACGCAACCGGCTGCGCGCGCCGCTGGCCAGGATCAGGAAATCGGCGCGGTAGGTTTGCTTCCTGCTCTCGAGCCTCCACCCGGCTCCCTCGCGGGAAATGGCCCGGATGTGGCCGGTCTCGACCTGCGCTCCCGCCGCTTCCGCGCGATGAAGGAGTAATCTATTGAGCGCCGCCCGTGAATAAATCAGCAGAGGCGAGCGCAGGCGGAAGCGGGCCGTCTCGCCGTCTGCCGCCACCAACTCTGCTTCCTGGACGCGGGTGAAAAGCTCGCATGCTTCCAGCAGAAACGGATAACGCTGAACTGCTTTGGCAGGCAAGCCTCCGCCGCAGGGCTTTTCCCATCCGAGCCGCTCTTCAAAGATCGTCACCTCGAACGGGCAGGCGCCCGAATCTGAGGAATCTGAGCCGCGCAGCAGTCTTTCCGCCGCCGCCGCCCCGGCCGGGCCGCCACCGACAATGGCGATGGACTTCATTTCACTACTATACGGCGGAAATGACGGCGCACGGAAAGAGCAATGCGTGCGCGCCACGAGGGCGGTTAGCGCGATGCATGCGGTTAACTGGCTGGTAACTCCGCGTGGTCCGAACCTTTAGTGTAGGCTGAGAGCGTGGGATATATCTGCATTCACGGTCATTTTTATCAGCCGCCTCGGGAAAACCCCTGGCTGGAAGCGATTGAGCTTCAGGAATCAGCCCATCCCTACCATGACTGGAACGAGCGCGTTAACGCGGAATGCTACGCGCGCAACGCGGCGTCAAGATTTCTTGACGAGGAGGGCCGCATCGTTCGCATCGTCAGTAATTATTCGAGCATGAGCTTCAATTTTGGGCCAACGCTCCTCCGATGGATTGAGGAGCAGCACCCCGGTCTCTACCATTTGATCCTGGCAGCGGACGAGGAGAGCCGGCAGAGGTTTTCCAGCCACGGCTCGGCGTTGGCGCAAGCATACAACCACGTCATCATGCCGCTCGCGAACGAGCGCGACCAATACACTCAGGCATGGTGGGGCATCCGGGATTTCGAGCATCGGTTCAGGCGCAAGCCAGAAGGAATGTGGCTGCCGGAAACAGCCGTGAATCTGGCGACGCTGGAGACGCTGGCTGCTCTGGGAATCAAGTTCACGATCCTGTCTCCTCAGCAGGCGCGGCGGGTACGCAAGATCGGCGGTCACTCCTGGAAGGATGTGACCGGCGGTCGTATTGATCCCACGATGGTCTATCTCCTGCGGCTGCCCTCGGGGAAGAAGATCAATTTATTCTTCTACGACGGACCTATCGCGAAGGCCGTTGCCTTTGAAGGGCTGCTTGATAACGGTGAGGAATTTGCACAGCGTCTGCTGGGGGCGTTCTCGGAAGAAACCCGGCCTTGGCCGGAGCTGGTCCACATTGCCACAGACGGCGAAACGTATGGACATCACCATCGCTATGGAGAGATGGCGCTGAGCTATGCGCTGGATTACATCGAATCACGGAAGTTGGCGGAGATCACGAATTACGGCGAGTATCTGGAGCGGCACCCTCCGACACACGTGGTTGAGATTACAGAAAACACGTCCTGGAGCTGCATCCACGGTGTTGAGCGTTGGAGAAGCAATTGCGGCTGCAACTCGGGAGGGCGTCCGGGATGGAATCAGGAGTGGCGGGGACCTCTGCGTGAAGCGCTCAATTGGCTGCGTGAGAATCTGGCGCCGCGATTTGAAGCCAAGGCAAGCTCCTTTCTAAAAGATCCGTGGGCGGCGCGCAA
>JBOGJZ010000004.1:0-5473 GCA_050745645.1 Terriglobia bacterium
GCTAAAGTCCGTAACCAAAAGATCCCCATTATTCTGGAAGGCCATGCCGGTGACATACCCAGTCAGCCCGCCACCATTGATGGTCTGCACGAACGTACCTGTCGGAGTATATTCGTTAACGCCGACATGATCGACACCGAGGAAGATGTCCCCTTTCGTGTAGGCCGAACCCGCCTTCGCGATGCCTGCCAGGCCCAGGGCAAAAACCACGCCCAGTGTTGCTATCGTTATCCGTCTAATCATGTTCTTAAACCCTCCTGTCCTCTAAGTCTCTTTTCATTCTGAACTGCGTTCACCCGCCGCTCGATCCGGACTTTCCCGGAGCGTCCAGACGACTACTGCCCCACGGCGCCTCGATACGAAAAGCAATTCGCCTGCAAGGTCTTCCAGTTCGGCGCACGTACACCGGCCCGAGCTTCCTGAAAAACCCGTCAAAGCATCCTTAAAATACAGGCTTAGTGAGTGACTGTCCCCTCAGACAGTGGTTTGACCTTTTATTACGCAATTGGCAAGCCAAATCCTTCTCGTCTCAGCGCATCCCGAGATCTGCCACAAAACACGCGTGTTCTGAATGAACAATGCCGCGTGCTTTGTCTGAATCCAACACAAAAGGAGTAAAATGCTCCGCACCGCCATGCTACATTATGGGAAATGAATTCCACTTTGTTCCTTGACCTTTCCGTGAGGCAGACTTCGCTGACGAGGGCGGTATAACTTAGCCCAAGGCGGAGGCCCTGGGTCGCCGCGCTCCCTCGCAGCGATGGCCCCGGAAGGGCGAAGGAACTCCGGGATTTCTGTCGTCCCTCCGAGGCTCTATCTCGCCGTCTTACATTGACCCAGGGCTCACGCCCTGGCGTCACATCTGCCGGCCCTCCGGGCTTCAAACGGCGGCACGCGCATTAAGCAGGCGATCTGATCCCAGGGCGATACCCGATCTGGCTCCACTCTTCTATGACAAGAGCTCAGCACCGCGCTTTATGGCTGCGGCGGCGATCATTCGGCTCAACCAACGCCTTGGCCGGGTGAAGCGGCATGCCCATATGCGCCGGTAACGCTCCACCTCCTCCGGCAGCAGCCTGGGAACCCTGGCAAGGCAGGCGCTGGCCTGCGCGCAGTGTCACGATATAGTGCGCCAAAGCTAGCCTGCCTGCGTGCAGTTTGGTACATTCCCGCTACAGTAAGTATTCATTCCACTTACCACCTTCACTGGATTGCCCGCCCTTATCCAAATACCTTATCTTGCTCTGGCAGCCATATTACCAGCTCGAGCGAGGTGCTAAACGGATGGCCACACATTTGAGTGACGAACCCTTGCTGGTGGCAGCAGCTCAACAAGGGGACGAGAATGCATTCCGTACCTTGGTCAACCAGTATTACTGGAATATCTACACCATAGTTTTTAAAATAGCCAGAAACCATGAGGATGCCGAGGACGCATTGCAGGATGCGTTTTTAAAGGCGTTTTGTAATCTGGGGCAGTTCCAAGGGAATTCCCGCTTTTATACATGGCTAGTCCGAATCGCTGTAAACGAAGCCTTGATGAAACTACGCAAGAGGCGGATCGACAGACAATCCGTGCCTCTGGACGACGTTGCGGCATGTCTTACCAATACAACATCCAACGAGCCAGAGAGATGGAGCGATGATCCGGAACGTCGCTATGCTGAGCTCGAGGCAGAGGAAATCATCAGCAAAGCTATGGGCGGCCTCAGCCCCAGACTTTGCACAGTGTTTTTACTGCGGCACATCGAGGAACTTTCCATGCGAGAAACCGCCGAGACCCTCGGACTATCGGCTTCGGCCGTCAAGTCCCGGCTGGTCCGGGCAAGGTCAAGGTTAAGGAATCAGTTGCAGGCTTCCTTCCCGGGCAAACACGCTGTTCACGCCCGCTCTCAAAGGCTTGCCTACCACGCTGCCGAATGATCCTGCTTGTCACGCTGAGCAGCACGATCTCTCACAGCGAAGTCGTGAAGCATCCGCCCGCAGAGTAGTTGCGCAAGCGCGAGCGATTCTTCGCTCTGCTCAGTCTGTCATGTCGCCTTGCGACACCCCGCAGGATGAAAATGTAGCACCGCCCTTGAGACCGGCAGATGCCGGGCATAAAGCCCGGCGCTACACGTTATTTTCAGGGCAGAATCGCTAATGATTGGACCGAACCGGCTAGGGCGATTCGAAGCGGAGCGCATCGGCTCACAATGACAGGCATTCCAGCAGGCGGAGTTGCTGATTGCTCGGGTGATGTTGACCTGGAAGGCTTAGGTTGGTGGACCTGGTCGGGATCGAACCGACGACCTCATGACTGCCAGTCATGCGCGCTCCCAACTGCGCCACAGGCCCGGCCTAAACAAGACTGCGATAGCACGAACTCCTCGATAGACCGTTTGTAGCATGCCCCTTTAAGTTATGTCAATCAACTGTACTCGTCCGGGTGTGCGACACAGAAGTTGAAGTTTGAAGGGTCTCTTTCTTTGTGATATTTAGCCTACCGTATTAACACATTAGGCCTATGGCCGAAACGATTCCTCAATTGGAGGATCAAAGAACTCAGGTGGTGCAGGAGATAGCGGGATTGGGAGATTTTCGCCGGGGTTCGATTACCAGTATCATCGGTCGCTGTGGAAAAACTAACTGTCGCTGCTGTCAGCCGGGGCATCCAGGCCACGGACAGAATTTTCGTCTCACCCGTTTTCAGGCGCTGAGCCGGGCCCTGGTGGGGACCAACGAAAAGATTTGCCGGTTGCGTCCGGTGGAAGTTGAAAAGGAATCGAGCACGCAGGAAAAGAAACGTCCGAAGCGATCCGGCAACAGATCACGCACGAAGTAGATCAGTTCTTGCGGGTGGTTTTCCAGGGTCGGCGCAAGAGGGGGCCAGTATGGTTCCCGTCCCCAGGTTCCCCAGCCACTTCCGCAACTCCTGGGCGATGAACTCCGGACCATTGTCGGAGCGTAAATGCTCCGGGATTCCCCGCCACACCATCACTTCCGCCAGTGCCTCGATCACTTCTTGGCTGTCCTGTCTTCGCGCCATCCGGATCGCCAGCGGGTAGCGGGCAGCCACGGTCAATCGTACTTTGATTGACCGTGGGCCTTTACACACGATCACAAACCCACGGTCAGGACTGCACTGCCCGTGGCTACCACCTTCATACCTGAATGTCGGCGAATCCGTCGGACGTGGATTTACTTTTCGCGCCTGCGAGTCTGAGCGATGTCGTAGGAAGCCTGCATCCGCGTGAGCGTGTCCATGTTCACGCCAAAGGCTTTTTCAATGCGCAGCACCATCTCCCCGGAGAGGTCGGCCTTGCCGTTAAGTAGGCTAGACAATGCGGGCCGGGAAACCCCAAGCGCGGCTGCTGCCGCCGTCACGGACAGACCGGCAGGCTCAATAATCTCGGTTCGAATGAAATCTCCGGGATGCGGTGGGCTCTTCATGGGCGTGGCGTTTGCAAGAGATGTTTCTAAGCCATTGAAAAGGATGGAGCGGGGGACTGGGATCGAACCCGCGACGTCCAGCTTGGGAAATCGAACGTAGATTGAAAATACAAAATTCAGCGTCTATGGGGTTGATTGCTGACGATCCCAAGCTATTGATTCTACAGAGGCAGATTTAGACGGTCCGTTAATGGACTCTTAATGGACTTTGATTGGACTCTACGTTTTCTCGCCCGCGCAACTGGCGACTGCCAGAGGCGCCAGCTTCGCGTCACCGTCTTTACTCCATTGTAGCTTTTTGTCGAATTCGCCGCCTCATGATATCACGAGTGGCGGATGATACTGGCGGCGGCCTGGTAAAGCATCGCGTGACAAGTCATCACGGATGCGGTAAATTTAGCGCATGGAAACCGTGGACATAAAGCTGCCCTCGGAACTGGTGAGAGTCGTCAATCTGGAAGGAAGCAGCCTCTCTCAGGAAACGGCGCGGTTGCTTGCCCTCGAACTCTATCGTGAGGATAAGGTCTCGCTGGGACGTGCCGCTGAGCTATGCCATACTCCTGTGGCGGCTTTCATGGATTTTGCGGCTAGACACGGTGTCCCCCCGCTGCGCTACAGCTTTGAGGACTTGGAAGAGGAACGCCAGACTGCTGGCCGTCTCAAGGCGTGACCGCCGTAGCAGATTCATCACCGCTCATTATTCTGGCCAAGCTTGGCTGTTTTGACTTCCTCAATCGGCTTTTCCCGCGTATTTATATTTCCCGCGAAGTTCACTACGAGGTTGTTGTGGCTGGTGGGCGCCTCCCTGGAGCGCCTGAGGTGTCGGAAGCGGGATGGATCGGGGTAAAGGCAGTTGCGAATCCGGCGGGCTTGCGCGTGGCCCAACGAAAATTTGCGCTTGGTCCGGGTGAGATGAGCACGATCCTGCTGGCGAAGGAGCTTGGCGCAAATCCGGTGCGGCTCGATGATTACAGAGCGCGCGACTTGGCGAAGGCGGAAGGCCTGGATATTCTTGGGAGCGTCGGTTTGCTTGAGGCTTTTTACGTGCAGAATTTTTTGACTGATCTCCGGGGCGTCTTTCGGCAATTGCTGGCACATCAGGTTTACATCGACAAGCGGTCGTTTCATACAACCAGGGATAACTCGCCGTGCTCCCTGCGCGTGGGCCTCACAGTGATCTCCACGTCCTGCCCGAGCGCGGTGAGGAAGTCCATGAGGCGCTCGACGGAAAACGTGCCGGATTGACCGCGCATTAGGGCGGAAACTAGAGGCTGCCGCACGCTGAGGATCTCACCGGCCTGGGCTTGGGTGCGGCGGCTGGCCTTGATGAGCCGGTAAATTTGCAGCGTGAGCCGCGCCTTCAGAAGTTCCCTTTGCGGGTGGGAAAGACCGAGGTCGGCGAAGACGTTTCCGCTGCTGTCTTCCACCGTAATAGGCTTTTTGCTTCTCTTAGTCGTGCTAGTTCTGCCTTTCTCGACGGCCGCCCCGGATGTGTTCAACCGCTGCTCTTTCGCGGGTTCGGCGGGAGCGGCATTTCGATGAAGTCATAGCTCCCAAACTTCGCGGCATCGGCTTTGGCGGCTATCACCGCGCCGTACCGCCGTACAACCGGCCGGATATTTGAGCCGAGGACGAGCAAAGCGAGTTTTCGGCCAGCCAGGTTTTGCTGGTAACGGATGTTTTGATCCGACGTAACCAACACGTCGAACCCAGCTTGTTCCGCCATCCTCAGGAGTTCGCCGTTTTCCAGTTGGTTGGGCCACCGCATTTCGACGAAAGTGTGGACGTCATGGTTTGTCAGGAAGCTCCGCACGCCAACCGGAACGTTCTTATCAAAGAGAATGCGCAACGCGGTGGCTCTGGGCGTAAGTCAAGATTGCCTCGACCTGCTCGGGCGGGATTTCAAATTGCCCAGCGATTTCAGCGGCGCTCACGCCATAGTCGAAGTTATCGACAATCGCGTTGACGGGCATTCGTGTCCCGCGCAGCACAGGGGCGCCGCTCTGCACCCCCGGCTTTACCTCGACGAGCGGGCATTCCG
>JBOGJZ010000005.1:0-3979 GCA_050745645.1 Terriglobia bacterium
GTCATGCTGAGCGGAGCGAAGAATCTGCTTTTGCTATTTTTAAGGACTTGCGAGATTCTTCCTTCGCTTTACTCAGGACCGCCTTCGGCTCCTCAGGATGACAGGCTGAATGAGTTTTTCAACAAACTGCTAAGGTTGTCGTGCCAGCCGTGGCGAATTTTACCTCTTGACTTCACGCAGGCAAGTTTTCTACAATGGCTACCTACCGACTGGTCGGTCAATCCAACCGGTCCGTTTGCTAGGGAGGTAGAGGCAATGGAGAGCGCAATTACAGGTTCAGAGATTTTGCTGGAGAGTTTGAAACGAGAAAAGGTCGAGGTGGTTTTCGGTCTGCCGGGCGGCGCAGTTCTGCCGCTGTATGACGCCCTCTATAGCGCGGGAATTAGCCACCTTCTGGTGCGGCATGAACAGGCGGCTGCATTTGCGGCGGATGGTTACGCTCGCGCCACCGGCAAGGTAGGGGTATGCCTGGTGACCTCAGGGCCCGGCGCGACCAACCTGGTGACCGGGTTGGCCTCGGCGTTGATGGATTCCATCCCCGTCGTGGCGCTGACTGGTCAGGTTCCGGCATCGCTGATCGGCAAGGACGGGTTTCAGGAAGCGGACACGATTGGCATCAGCCTTCCAGTCACCAAGCAATCGTTTGCGGTGTCGCGCGCCGCGGATATTCCAACTGTAATCCACCGCGCGTTCAAAACGGCCATTTCGGGGCGGCCGGGACCAGTGCTGGTGGATCTTCCAAAGAGCGTGCTAATGGAAAAAGCGATTCCGTCGTATCCGGCAGGTGATGACTCGCAGCCGCGAGCGCGCAGCCGGGAGTGGCGTGAAGAAGACATCGAGCTCGCGGCGGATATGATCGCTGCGAGCGGCCAAGCCGTCTTTTACATTGGGGGCGGAGTGGTCCATGCGGAGGCGTGGCCGGAAGTGCTGGAGCTGGCTGAGTTGACTCAGATCCCGGTGACCACTACCCTCATGGGTCTGGGAGCTTTTCCGTCCCGGCATCCACTTTCACTGGGAATGCTTGGAATGCACGGCTCCTATGCCACGAACACAGCGGTCTGCGACGCCGATTTATTGATGGCGGTAGGAGCTCGCTTTGATGATCGAGTGACCGGGCGGCTGAATGGATTCGCAACCAAGGCGCGAAAGATTCATATCGACGTAGACCCTTCTGAAATTAATAAAAACGTCCGTGCGGACTTGGCGCTGGTGGGCGATGCCCGTGAAGCTCTGCAAGCGCTGCTTGCCGCGCTCAAGCGCCGGGTCGCTTCGGTTTCCGGTCCCGAGCGGCGGAGTTGGCTTGCGCGTATCGAAGGATGGAGGCGCGAGCACCCGCTGAGCTATGACAAGTCTGCGCCCAACGTGAAACCGGAATATGTGATTGAGACGATCGCGCGCCACACGGACGAGGACGCCATCATCGCCGTGGACGTTGGCCAGCACCAGATGTGGGCGGCGCAATTTTATGACTTTTACCAGCCTCGCACGTGGCTCTCATCGAGCGGTCTCGGCGCCATGGGTTACGGTTTTCCCGCCGCCGTAGGGGCGCAAATGGCGTTTCCTGACCGCCAGGTGGTGGCGTTGGTTGGGGATGGCGGATTTCAGATGACGCTGAATGATCTGGCCACGGTCGCGCAATATCGCGTCCCGGTGAAAATCGTGATCCTGAACAACCGGTCGCTCGGCATGGTGCGGCAGTGGCAGGAGATTTTTTTTGAAAAGCGCTACTGCGATATTGATCTGAACTTTTCGCCGGATTTCGCCAAGCTTGCCGAGTCATACGGCATCCGCGGCTGGCGCGTGGAGCACCGCCATGAAGTCTCCGGCGCCGTCCGGGAAATGCTGAGTGACCGGGAACCCTGCCTGATCGACTTCTGGGTCGATCCGGCCGAGAATGTTTATCCTATCGTCCCGCCCGGAGCTTCACTTGCGGAAATGCTTGTCGAGCCGCCGCGTGTGGTGGTGCAAGAAGAAGAGGAAGTCGTCCTTGACAACCTCTGGGCGGTGTAGGAGGACGGCTGAAAAAGATTCAGACCTTGTCATTCTGAGCGGAGCGACCTGTCCCGGCGAAGTCGGGAAGAATCTACGTCTCATATTCTCAATGGAAGAAGAGATGCTTCGCTACGCTCAGCATGACAAATTGGGATTGGTAGAGGGAGGAGATTGCCTTGAAGTGGCTGTTTTCCATTGAGACTGAACACGACTTGATCGTAATTTGCCGGCTGATGAATGCTTTCCGCCGCAAGTCAGTGAGGCCGTTGTCCTTCGCCATGTCCTCGGAGCCGCAAGGATATGGCATGATTTTCCTGGTCGAATTGCCGGAGCCTGAAGTGGAGCATCATTTCAATTTTATCCGGCGGACGGAGGGAGTGCGCCACGTCGCCTACTACCGGCACACCGTGGAGGAACCCGCGTCCTTCATCTTTATGGATGCTGACACGCCGGCGCTCGAATTGTCTGAGTGGCCGAGCCTGTTCCCCGGCGCGCGCCTGATTTTTGCCAGCCACGGCAAAGCCTTGCTGGAAGTTCCAGCGGCTTTTACGCCGCAGGCTGACGCGACAGGCAAGTTTTTATCTTTTGCGTGCGTCAAGACGACTCACGCCGTCGCGGTCCAATAGCCTATACGAGCGAAGCGCCAGGAATCCACAAACCTTCGGTTCACACACACAACCAGTGGTATTCTTGATTCTGTTTGTCATCCGGCGGCCCGTGGCGGGCACGCCCTAACTTACGGAGGAATTCAATGGCTAAAGTCTATTATGAGCCGGACGCGGACCGCAAGCACTTGGCCGGAAAAACAATTGCCGTGATCGGGTACGGCAGCCAGGGACACGCGCACGCTCTGAATTTGCGGGATAGCGGGTACAAGGTGATCGTCGGGCTGCCAGCCTCGAGTGCTTCACGCGCCAAGGCGCAGGCCCAAAAACTTGAAGTGGTTGAGCCGGCTGAAGCCGCGAAGCGCGCAGACGTGATTGTTATTTTGATTCCCGACCATCTGCAGAAGAAAGTGTACCAGGAGCAGATCGCTCCGCATCTCGGGGCAGGCAAGACGCTGATGTTTGCCCACGGGTTCAGTATTCACTTCAAATTCATCGTGCCGCCCCCCAACGTGGACGTAGCGATGATCGCGCCGAAATCTCCCGGTCACCGCATGCGCGAGCTTTTCCAGGAAGGCATCGGCGTTCCTGCACTGCTGGCCGTGGAGCAGAACGCGTCCGGCCAGGCCGAAAAAACAGCGCTTGCTTATGCGCTGGGATTGGGGTCGTTGAAGGCGGGAGTCATCCGCACCACGTTCAAAGAGGAGACGGAGACGGACCTCTTCGGAGAACAGACAGTCCTTTGTGGAGGTGTTTCCGCCCTGATATCTTCCGGTTTTGAAACGCTGGTCGCCGCTGGTTATCAGCCGGAGATCGCCTACTTTGAATGTCTCCATGAGTTGAAGTTGATCGTGGATATGATCTACGAGGGCGGCATCAAATACATGCGTTATTCGGTAAGCGATACGGCGGAATACGGGGATTACACGCGCGGCCCGGTAGTCATCGATCAGCACGTGCGCGACACGATGAAGAAGGTTCTGGCCGATATTCAAAGCGGCGCTTTTGCCCGCGAGTGGATGCAGGAAAACGAGCAGGGCCGCAAGCATTTCCTGGAGATGCGCGCCAAAGCGCAAGACCATCTGATCGAAAAGGTCGGCATGGAACTTCGCAAAATGATGGCTTGGAACCGCCCAGCGGAGGAAGCTACCGCAGCTCAGGCCCAGGCGCGCAGCTAGAGTCCCGGGTCAGAAGTTCGCTGAAGAGGTGATATCCAGGCCGCTGTCATTCCGAGACAGGGTTCCGTCAAAGCCGGGAATCATTTGCCTTGCAGGGTGGCAGTGGTAGCCACGGTCAGCGTTTTCCTGACCGTGGGCTTTTGTTTGATTGTGATAACAACAACCCACGGTCAATTAAAAACGCAATTGACCGTGGCTACCCTT
>JBOGJZ010000006.1:0-2990 GCA_050745645.1 Terriglobia bacterium
CCGAGAATTCCGCGCCGGCGAGGCGCGCCGGGTGAAGAAAAAGAACCGGGTTTAGCTGGGATTCCCATGGTTTGAGACGCCCCGATCTGCAGCACCGAGCCGTCAAGCGTCCCGGAGCGGGTAGCACTGCCGTTCGTTTTTCAGAAAGTCGGTTTTTTCCTGCGGAATCGGCGGACAGGCCGCAGAGTTTCCGAAAACGGAAAACTCTGCGCTACCTGCCGCTGAGCTTTTCAGGGTAAACGTTATCGCCGTTTTACGACGAGCTCGAGAACGTCGTCTGCGGTCACGACGCCGAGCAGGTGGCCTATGTCGTCCACCACGGGCAGCGCGACCAGGTTGTATTTGTAAAAAAGGTCTATGACTTCGCGGGCGTCGCCGTGGGATTTCACGGAAATTACCGGGTCGGTTGAAAGCTCCTTGAGGGGAGTGCTGGCTTGAGCCAACAGAACGCGCGCCAGCGGCACCGCGCCCGTCAGGGTGCGCTCAGCGCTCACCAGGTAAATCTGGTTTACAGATTCAATCGAGCCTTCAAAGGACTTAAGGGCCTTCACAGCCTCCGCAAGAGTCGCCGAGTCATCCACGCCGATGTATTCCGTGGTCATCAGAGCGCCAGCGGTGTTTTCCTCAAAGCCAAGCAGTCCGCGCACTTCCGTTGCTTCGTCGCGCTCCATGCCGGCCAGCACTTCGGCCGAGCTTTCCGGCTGCATTTCCTGCAGCACGTCGGCTGCTTCATCGGGCGGCATCTCCTCCACGATGTCAGCGGCCTTTTCCGCCGGGATGCTTTCAAGCAGCGCTGCCTGCATGCGAGTAGGAATTTCAGAAATAGCCTGAGCTGCCGTCTCATCGTCCAATGACTCGATCACCGCCTTCTGCTCGTCACGGCTCAGCTCCTCGAGGATGTCAGCGATGTCAGCGGGGTGAAGCGTTGCGAGGCGGTCGTAGGATATGCGGAGTTTCAGCCGGCGGGCCGCGTCTGGCTCGATCAAGTTAATGAACTCCCAGGGTATGACGCGCGCAGGCATCAAGCTGGCCAAAGAGCGAATCCGGTGCTTAGAAACCACCCCTTGCAGAAGCCGCCGCACGGCCGACGCCATCCCCACGTCCGCGGCCACAATTCTCAATTCCGTATGACCATTAACAGGCCGTATGTCGTAATCCACATCATTCACGCGCTCAACTTTGCGGTGATTTACATCGATGACCTGCTGGTCCAACACATCCTTCTTGACCGAGATGAGGCTTTCATCCGCCTCGTAACAGCGGATTTCGTCTGAACTGACGGTAGTCTGTACGGCGCGAACAGAAACGGACTGGACCTGCTTGTAAGTGATGCAGAGCGTCTGTTTTCCCGGCGTCCGCACGTGGTAGGCCGCGACGCGCAAAGAGTTTTGGCTGGGATCCACCAGCATGTCTACGAGGCGGCCAACGTATTCGCCGCGCACGTCAAACACCGGAAGGTTTTGGAGTTCAGTGAAGTAGATCATAAAACGTTCCTTTGCAGACTACGGCCTGCAAGTCTGCGCGAAAATAAAAGCCCCGTGAGAGCCATTGCTCGCACGGGGCTGATCCGGCAGTTAAACCTTGCGGCCACAGACCCTCCTGGTGTGAGCTTTGGCTCCGCGCAACGTATCCTCCGTGATCGTAAAGGACAGCCACCTTAGGCCAAGCCTTAAGCCGGCCAAGCCTGTTCACCCATTGGCCCGTCTCCGGGTTTCTGGGCAGTGGCATATGTTTGCGTGGTAACCTCGCCTAACGAGGTCTCCGGTGATTTCAATCAATCGAAGCGGATCGCGCGCCGCTCCGAAGCTGTTGGCGCACACACTCAAAAGCATTGCGCGACTCAGCAGGCTAAATTAGGCTGGGCGCTGAATCAAATAAGGGCCAGAGTGGGCGCTCAGAAAACCTCCTCCGAGGCTGCGAATTAAGTCTCCATCTCTTTGTAAGGGGGGCGTCCAGGTTTGTCAAGGAAAAAGGCTCTGCCATGCAATGCCTCGGCCGGCTTGCCTGAACTTGGGGTGCGGAAGTAACATGGAGGATGCGATTCTCCGGAACTTCACATCTACGGTTGTCATCCTGCCGCTCAATTCCTCTGATGGTGATGGTTATCCTCGGAAGCATGGCGATGCTGCTCAGCAGCGCCGCGACCGCGCAGGCGCAAATGGACACGCCGCAATCCATGATCCGCGGTGAGTGCAAGATGCAGCCCAACTGGAATGTAGCGGTAGGGACCTCACACGTCATGCCGGCGGAGTTGCAGGGCGTGGGCATTACCCAGCGTCTGAACAAACAGATTCCCCTCGATCTCTACTTCCGGGACGCTTCCGGCAAGCAGGTCCAACTTGGCGATTATTTCGACAAGAAGCCGGTGATCTTGTCTCTGGTCTACTTTAACTGTCCGATGCTTTGCACGTTGGAAGAACACGGACTGCTTGAAGCCTT
Organism: Terriglobia bacterium; assembly: GCA_050745645.1. GTDB lineage: Bacteria > Acidobacteriota > Terriglobia > UBA7540 > UBA7540 > RH2-MAG17b. The sequence goes on from JBOGJZ010000006.1 coordinate 2,440, forward strand.
GAAGCAAATGCAATTTACCGTGGGAAAGCAATTCAACGTGATCACGGTCAGCTTCGATCCTCATGACACCCCTGCGAGTGCCGCGCGAAAGAGAAGCTTGTATCTAAGCCTTTATAAGCGGCCGCCAGCCGCGCGCGGCTGGCGCTTCCTGACGGGTAATGAGGCGTCCATCGCCGCGCTCACGCAGGCGGTGGGTTTTCATTACAGGTATGATCCGCAGACGCGCCTGTTCGCGCACGCGGTTGCGATCATGGTCCTGACGCCAACGGGAAGGCTCGCAGAGTATTTTTACGGGATCAAATACCCATCCGAAAACTTGCGCCTGGCTCTGGTCTCAGCCTCTCATGACAAAATTGGGTCGCCGGTCGATGAAATGATCCTGTACTGCTACCGGTATAACCCGGTCAGCGGAAAGTTCAGTGTCGTCATGTCGCGCCTCCTCTTCGCAGGAGGAGCCCTGATGCTTCTGACAATCGGCGGGCTGGTATTCTTCCTGGTTTATGGCAGGAGCCGGCACGGGGCAGCAGCAGCATAACGCCTGGAATTTCACC
>JBOGJZ010000007.1:0-3895 GCA_050745645.1 Terriglobia bacterium
TGGCGGAGAGGGTGGGATTCGAACCCACGTGCCCGCTTTTGGCAGGCAAGACGCTTTCGAGGCGCCCCCGTTATGACCACTTCGGTACCTCTCCGCGGTGTGGAATTAATAGAGTCTGAGCTCGAGCACGGAAACTAAAAGCTATCAAGCTGTTTAACAATCGCTCTCGCTTGTTGCGCCTGCTCGCGGCGTTGGCGGAAGAATTCGCGCAGGATCGAAGCGCAATCTTGCTCGAGCACTCCGCGGCGAATGATGACCTGATGATTCAGTTTAGGGTGATTTAGCACGGTCAAAGCAGAGCCTGCCGCGCCTGCTTTGGGATCGGCGGCTCCGAAGGTTAACTCCAGCACCCTGGCCAGCGCCAGCGCGCCCGCGCACATGGCGCAGGGCTCGATTGTAACATACAGGCTGCAGCCGTTCAGCCGGTAATTCCCTAGCCTGCGGGCCGCTTGCCGCATAGCCAGAATCTCGGCGTGGGCTGTGGGATCATTGCGTCCGATGGGCGCATTATGCGCTTTCGCAACCACGGCGCCTTCATGCACCACCACAGCTCCGACCGGAATCTCACCCTCGCGCATAGCTAGCCGCGCTTCGCTGAGAGCTACGCGCATGAACTTCTCAGCTTCCAGTTCGGCGCCCAAGCTCCGCCCATCGCTTGCCTGATTTGCGAGAGGCGCTTGCATTCGGCTGCGCATAAGAGATGGCTCAGGCCGCGCCCGCGGCTTGCTTGGCCGCCTGGAACTCCAGCACTGCATTGCTTACCGAGGCGCGCGCCCGCTTAGGGTCAACCGCGCCGGGCAGTTTAATTTCAGCCAGCATTCGCAGCGGTTTTCCTACTGATGGCGCTCCGGGCGGCGCAGTTTGGCCCCAGATAATCAGTTTTCGGGGAGACACGCCGATTTGGATATCTGCGGCCTTAAATCCAGGCACTTCGGCGCGAACGGCGATCTGGCTCGCAGCGTCAGTGATCTCAATGTTCATCGGCCGGATCAGGTCTTGTTCCGCGTCAAACCAGTCTTCCATGTCGTGGCCGTGCGCACGCCCCTTCGCCTCAAACATTTCGTAAGCTCGGAGAGCAATTGTTTTCTGGATAGCCTCTTCGAGCGTTCCGAGTTGTTCGCCGTAGACGATCCGGGGCTTCGCGGCCACTGCGGGCGGTTTTCCAAGGCCGCCACCTTTCACCGATGCGCCCATAGTTCAAATCCTTTCTTTCGAAACTCTGCCCAATGTCCAGATTCCGCTTGGCGGGAAGTCTCGATTCACCTCGTACTTGGCTCCATTCTAACACCGCGCGCGTAGCTTTAGAGTCCAGCTGATTTCGAGAGCGAATCGCCGCGCGTGAGCGAGTTCAGTGTACAATATCCGGTCCGGGAACTTAGAGTGTGGATCTGGCCACAGTGTTCCGGCGCGTGTCATCGCCCGGCGCCGGTTTTTGAATTCACGGCAACGAGAGGAGCGCGAATATGGGGAGAGATAAAAGCAAAAACATAGAGAACACCGGCTCAAACCTGAGCCGACGCAGCCTGTTCCAGCGCGCCGGTCTGGCCATCGCGGCTGCGGCGCTTCCGGCCGGGATGGGCTTGGCAGCGCAATCGGCCGCTCCGGCTGCGGCCTCCGGCTCGCAGCCGCTCAGCCCGGCGATGGAAAAGCTCAGCGCATATATGAGTGAGGCGGGCAACCATGCGCTGCCGGGCGAGGTCGTGGAGAAAACCAAGCAACACATTCTTGATACCCTGGCTGCCCAGGTTTCGGGATCGGCATTGCTTCCCGGCCGCGACGCTATCAAGTTCATCCGCGGTTATGGCGGCAAGGAAGTCTCGACGGTTGTCGCTTCGAATATCGTCTGCGGTCCCATTGAGGCGGCGCTTACAAATGCGATGCTGTCCCATGCGGACGAGACCGACGATTCTCACTCCCCGTCGCAATCACATCCTGGCTGCGGAATCGTGCCCGCCGCGCTGGCGGCCGGAGAGCGGTTTGGTGTTGATGGAACGACTTTTCTCCGCTCCGTAACGCTTGGTTACGACGTCGGGACTCGCGTCATGATGACGATGGGAGCGCAAGGCTATGAGGCGAGGACTCATCGCAGTTCCCACAGCATTGTGACCTACTTCGGGGCCGCGGCAGCCTCCGGCTGTGCGGCGAGTCTGAACGCCCAGCAGATGCGCTGGATGCTCGACTACACCGCTCAGCAGTGTTCCGGCCTCGCTGCGTGGCACCGCGACACCCAGCATATCGAGAAAGCCTTTGTCTTCGCGGCCATGGGCGCGCGCAGCGGAATTACTTCTGCCTTGGTGGTTCACTCGGGCTGGACCGGAATCAACGATATTTTTTCGGGACCCGACAATTTCTTTACGGTCTTTGCGCCCCACGCCGATCCGGCGGGATTGATCGACAAGCTCGGCGAGCGCTATGAAGTGACGCGGACCAATATCAAGAAATGGCCTGTGGGATCGCCCATCCAGGCGGTGCTGGACGCGCTGGTCATCCTGCAGAAGCAGCATCCTTTCACCGCGGACCAGGTAAAGAATGTGACCGTCCGGCTGGCGACCGATGAGGCAGCCATCGTGAACAACCGCCCCATGCCCGATATCAACGTGCAGCAAATGGTGGCGGTGATGCTCGTCAACAAGACGGTCACGTTCCATACGGCGAACGACGAAGCGCTCATGAAGGACCCGGCTATTCTCCGCCAGCGCGCAAAAGTGACGCTCGTCCCTGACGAGCAACTTCAGCGCCTCATGCCCCGCCGCGTGGGAATCGTTGAGCTCACGCTGACCGATGGAACGCATCTTACCCAGCGGGTTGGCAACGTGCGCGGCACGGAGCAAAACCCGATGACCCGCGAGGAGATCGAGGCGAAAGCCCGCGACTTGATGACGCCCGTCCTTGGCGCCACGAAGTGCACCAACCTAATCGAAAAGATATTCGCGATCGAGAGCGTCAAAGACGTCCGGGAGCTTCGGCCCTTGCTGCAAATAGCCTGAGCGCCCGACGCCCGCCCCATTTTGTGCTCTGGTTGAAAAGCAGATTCTTCGCTCCGCTCAGAATGACAAGCGAAGAGCCTGCTCCGAAAATATCCCGTAGCGCCGGCATCTTGCCGGCAGAGGCCGCCGGGACGGCGGCGCTACATTTTCATGCTTCGGGGTGTCGCCAATCGACATGAGCGAGCGACTGCCCTGAGCGAACGAAGGTAGCTCAGGATGGCAAGTGGTAGCCACGGTCAATCGGGTCTTGATTGACCGTGGGGTTGCCTGCACCGAAAAGCCCACGGTCAGGAAAAACACTGACCGTGGCTACCGTCCTCTGTGCTCTCTGTGGTGCAAGGCTTTTTCCACGACTGAACGAGGTCGAACCGGCGAGGAGGGCGAGTATGGGAAGAGATCAAGACAAAAACGCAGAGAATATCGGGACAAGCCTGACCCGGCGCAGCCTGTTCCAACGCGCAGGCTTGGCCATCGCGGCGGCTGCGCTTCCACCGGCGGCGGCTTTGGCTGGGCAGGTTGCCGGGCAGAAAGCAGGGGAAGGCGTTGCCAATCAAGCAGGAGCACCCAAAGCGCCTGGGCAATCGGTCAGCCCGGCGATGGAAAAGCTTAGCGCGTATATGAGTGAGGCGGGGAGCCGAGCGTTGCCGGACGAGGTGGTGGAGAAGGCGAAGCAGCACATCCTTGACACCTTCGCTGCCATGATATCGGGATCTCCGCTGCTGCCCGGCCGTGATGCATTCCGGTACGCCCGCGCTTATGGCAGCGGAAATGCGGCAACCGTCGTGGCCTCGAACGTCCTTTGCGGCCCGATCGAGGCGGCGCTGACCAATGGAATGCTGGCGCATTCGGATGAAACTGACGACTCGAATGGCCCTTCGCATTCGCATCCTGGTTGCGCGGTTGTGCCC
>JBOGJZ010000008.1:0-3010 GCA_050745645.1 Terriglobia bacterium
CTATCCACGATGATCGCCACCTCGCCGTCCGAGCCTGTGTCCGGGGTGAAACCTCCTCTCTCTGCCGCGCTCTTACCGGTGGCAGTATGTGATTTCACAACTCGTCCGTTGCAGCGTTCGTCCTCACTTTCGGTAGCTCATTCCCCTCCGGGCGGTGTCCCTCTCTTTCTCTTGCATTCTGCCCTCCTGATCTAAGCTGGCCTCATCTCTTGAGCCGTTTGTGCGTGAAGCCGTGTGCACACGCGCGTGATGGCTCGTCTCCGTTTTCGGCAAACTAGCAGCTTCCGGGCCGCGCCCGGGCGTGGGTCTGCGACGGCGCCGCCGCTTGGCGGTCGTCACAATTGGGAGGTGAAGCCGTGTCTAAACCATTCATCAAAGCTCTCGGTTCACTGGTGATTCTACTGGTGATTGGGGCTTTCAATTCATTGCCGCTTCGCGGATCGACGGTGAACCTGAACAACGCCTCAAGCTCCTCCTCGGCCCCGCTCGAGTGGCAATCGCCCGCGAAACTCCATCGCGGGTTCAGGAGTGTAAAAGGCACGATGGTTTTCAAACACGATGGAATCGAATTTCATTCGGACGGCGGGCGCTTTTCCCACCGCTGGCCGTTTATAGAAATTAAGACGTTCGACCTCAGCGTTCGCGGGCTTGTCTTAACCACCTATCAAAACAATCGCTGGCATCGGCCGGGAGACCGGAGATACCGGTTCGATCTCAGCGATCCGGTACCGCCAGCGGTTGCTGCCCGCCTGGCTGCGCTCGTGGGAAAGCCGGTTATCAACGGTGATCCCAACTCGCAGGGCGAAGACTTCGCCACAATTCCCGCCCGCCATCGCACGCTCACGGGCGGCACGAACGGCACTCTGGGCTTTTCCGCAAATGGAATTACCTACATCACCGTCCGAGGCGAAGGCGGCCGAAGCTGGCGCTGGTCGGATATCCAGACGCTCGCGCATCCGGATGCCTATCACTTTACGGTGAGCGGCTACCGCGAGACGTTTGACTTCGAGCTTAAGCAGCCTATGTCTGAGGCTCTCTTCGACCGCCTCTGGAGTTATGTGTATGGCCGCAACTTGCGGCTCGGACCGGCGCAGAGCGGATTGGAACACTAAACAGGAGGTGAATACGGTGCGACGTCTTCTTGAGAAGGACCTAACTGCAGAACGGCTGTTGGTGAATCCCGCGGCTGTCGATCATCAAAGACAACCCGGATCGGGACGGCCAAGCGCTAAAACATCAACCCGGCACATCTCCGCTACGATGTGGGTGGCTTCTTCGATCTTCATCTGGGCGCTCGTGGCGCGTGCCGGCCAGGCGCCGTCATCGCTGAGAGTGCCGATCGAGATAGGCGCCGGCCAGACCACATCCCAACCCCAATCTGCTACTCCGCTCAGCACACTGATCGACGAGGCGGAGCGCAACAGCCCGAGCATTATCGCCGCAAGGCGCGCGTGGCAAGCCGCCGCGCAAGTTCCAAGCCAGGTCTCCACACTGCCGGACCCGCAGATCACGGTTCAGCAATTCGCAGTCGGCAGCCCTCGCCCGTTCGCGGGCTTCTCAAATAGTAACTTCGCCTACGTCGGTTTCGGTATTTCGCAGGAACTGCCCTATCCCGGCAAGCTGCGACTGCGCGGCGAAATCGCAACCCGCAACGCCGTTGCCGGCCGGGATCAACTTGAGCTCGCCCGCCGTGACGTGATCGAGCAGTTGAAAGCCACTTACTTCCAGCTTGGCTACCTTCAACAAACGCTCGGCATTTTGCATCACGACCAAAAATTGCTGGCCGCGGTTGAGAAAATCGCCGAAGCGCGCTACAGGGTGGGCCAAGGGAACCAGCAAGATGTGCTGAAGGCGCAGTTGGAAGAAACCAAACTTCTGCCGGAGATCGCTTTACATCATCAGGAGATGGGAACGCTCGAAGCGCGGCTGAAGCAGCTTCTGAACCGCGCCCCGGAATCATCCGATCTCACCGTCGAAACGCTCACCGAAACACCGCTTCCTTACACCGTAGACCAATTGATGGCTCGCATCCGCACAGGTAACCCCAGCGTTGACGCGGAGCAGCAGAATGTGCGGCAGCAGGGCCTGCAAGTGGAGCTCGCGCATAAGGATTTCTACCCGGACTTCAACCTTCAGTATATGTGGCAGCACACCGCCGGCCAGTTTCGCGATTACTACATGCTGACGCTCGGTGTTCAGCTTCCCATTCACTGGCGCCGGAAACAGAGGCCGCACCTCACCGAGGAAGTTGCGGAGCTTAACCGCTCGCGGCGCATGTACGAAGCGGAAGTACAGCAATCCTACTTCGACGTGCGCGACCAATATCTCGCCGTGGAGACGGACACCCACGTGCTCACGATCTACCGGCAGGGTCTGATTCCGCAAGCCGCGGCCACGTTTAACGCGGGGCTGGCAGCGTATCAGGGTGGGCGAGAGGACTTTCAAACTCTGCTTAATTCGTATCTGGACGTTTTGAACCTGGATATGGAGTACTGGCGGACGCTGGCCGGGCGCGAGACTGCGTTGGCGCAGTTGGAAGCGTTGACGGGGATAACCCTGCGCTGACCACACTCTTCCACAGCGGTACGCGACCAGGATTTTGGAGGAGCGCGCACCATCACTGACAAGGCAAAAAGTGCAGCTTAAAGCGCAAGGAGTTTGAGCGATGAAAAATTACCACGCGGCGTTTGTCGTTGCTTTGATTGCTGCAATCCTGCTCGCGGCCGGGCTGGGATTCGTGTTTTGGAGGAGCGGCCACAACCGCCCAAAGGCCGTTGAATCCCAGCCCGTGAGCGCCGTCGATGCTGCGTCTGTAGCCGGAGGCGGGAAACGAAAGCCGGCGCCGGCGGCGCCCGCGCCGTCGCCGCTCGCTGCGGTTCAAATCTCGCCTCAGCGGCTGCAGAGCATCGGGGTGAAAACGGGGGTGGTGGAAATAAAATCCGTGTTCAACGAAATTCGCACGCCTGGCAACGTCGACGTGGACGAGCAGCTCCTCTCCTACGTTCAGCTT
>JBOGJZ010000009.1:0-3727 GCA_050745645.1 Terriglobia bacterium
ACGAAGAGGCTAATCATGAACGAGGAGATACGAGAAGACTCGGGGTTTAAGGTGGTGGACCGGCGGCCATTCACCGTGGATGGAACTCGCCGGGAAGAAGCCCCCGCGCGGGAAGAAAAACCGGAACCATTGAAGTCACGCGCGGCCATTGAAGCAGCGCCAAGCCCGGCGGATAACCGGGTAGACGAGGCGTTCGCGACTCTGGTGGAATTCCTGGCGAACAGCGCGTTTCTCCATCTGGGGCTTGTTGGAGGACCGGCCGACGAGCCAATACCCGTGGATCTGCAAAGCGCCCGCACCATGATCGACCTGCTCTCTGTTCTGAAGGGCAAAACTCAAGGCAATCTTTCCGCCGCGGAACAAAAGTTCCTCGGTGACGTCCTGTTTGAGCTGCACGCCGGGTTCGTCGAAGCGCAAAGGCAAACCGCTCCCAAGCGAAAATGAGACTGACGTTTCTCGGCACCGGCACTTCCACCGGAGTTCCTACGCTTGGCTGCCGTTGCCCGACGTGCTCTTCCACGGACCCTCACGACCACCGCACCCGTTCTTCCATCCTGCTCGAATTTGATGGGCGCGTGGTGGTGATTGATACTACCCCAGACTTCCGTCAACAAGGGCTGCGCGAGCGTATGGAGCGGCTCGATGCGGTAGTTTTCACTCACACCCACGCTGATCACGTCTTCGGCCTTGATGACGTGCGCGTCTTCAACATGCGTCAGAAGGAGCCGATCCCCATCTACGGCGACCGCCGGTCAATTGAGAGCATCCGCCGCATCTTTGCTTATGTTTTTGAGGGTGATTACGTTGGCGGCGGCATCCCGCGCCTGGAAACGCGCATCATTGACGGACCATTTGAACTGTGGGGCGTCACCATGATTCCACTGCCCGTTCTGCACGGCGGCCTGCCAGTGCTTGGTTTTCGCTTCGGCAGGGCGGCCTACATCACGGATTTCAGTGTTATCCCGGAAAGCACATTGGCGCAACTCAACGACCTGGACGTTCTCATCCTGGATGCTTTGCGCCACAAACCTCATCCCACGCATTCCACGCTCGATCAATCGCTCGAGTTAGTAGGACGACTGAAACCGCAGCGCGCCTATTTTACGCACATCGCGCATGAGCTCAGCCATGAAGCGACGAATCAGGCTTTGCCGCCGAACGCGCGCCTGGCCTACGACGGGTTGAAATTGGAGCTGTAGCGCCCTAAGTCGGTTCAGCGCCGGTTTGAGCTGCGCCTGGGCGGATAGAAAACGATGCAGATTGTTCGCGGCCTCAACGCGTTGCCGGAACTTCCCAACGGAAGTGCGGTGACGATCGGAAACTTTGATGGCGTCCACCTGGCGCACCAGCGCCTGCTGAGCTGCATTGTCGAAACAGCTCGCGCGCCCGGCGCGGCAGCCATTGCCCTGACGTTTGAGCCTCATCCTGCCTGTGTATTGGCCCCCAAGCGCGCGCCGAAGATGCTCACCCCTCTTGCGACGAAAGCGAAATGGATTAAGCAAGAGGGCGTGGATGTTTTGGTGGTACTGCCTTTTACGAAGGAACTCTCTCGTATGCCTCCCGCAGCGTTTGTGCATGAGATCGTTGCCGGGCGGCTGCGCGCGCGAACTCTCTGCGTAGGCTCCAACTTCCGCTTCGGGCATCGTCAGGCGGGCAGCACAGAGACGCTCGCCGAACTCAGCGGCACAGAGGGATTCGTCCTCAAGGTCTTGCCGGCCGTTCAGGTGCGCGGCCAGGTAGTTTCGAGCAGCCGCATTCGCCAACTGTTGACCGCGGGCCACGTTCACATGGCCGGCAGAATGCTGGGACGCCCGTTTTCGAATTCGGGCCGCATTGTAAGAGGCCTCGGAATCGGTCGCCGCGAGGCGGCTCCGACGCTGAATCTTGCGCCCATCGAGGAACAACTGCCTGGCTTCGGCGTCTATGTATCCCGCGCGGCGCTCGGCGGCGTTATCTATCCATCGGTGACCAACGTTGGACGCAAGCCGACGTTTGGCGAACATCCCGTCAGCGTGGAGACTCATCTACTGAGCTTTGAGGGGCGCATCCGCGAGGGAGAAATGGAGGTTGAATACCTCCACCGGTTGCGCGATGAGATCAAATTTTCAAATGCCGCCGCGCTAAAGGCCCAAATCCAAGAAGACGTGCGCCGCTCGCATAAATTTTTCCGCCTGCTCGATTATTTCCGAAGCAAGGCAACGTTGCATCCTGAAATCAACGAGGGGAGAAATCTATGAGAAACAGCAAGCGGGCAAGCGCATGCACGCTTGCAGTCGCGATAGCTGGTGTCATTTTAATGGCAGTCTTTATTCCGCCGGCTTCGAAGGCTCAGACCCACGACGCGCAGGCGGCGGCCGCGCCTCGCTTTAAGGTAGACCCGTCTTGGCCGAAACCCTTGCCCAACCGCTGGGTTACGGGCGAGGTGGGCGGAACCTGCGTGGGTGCGCACGATCATGTTTTTATTGTCAATCGCGACAATCTGACCTCTGCTGAAAAGCAGAATGCAAAACCGGCGCCCCCTGTAATCGAATTTGATTCAGAGGGCAACGTGGTCAACTCATGGGGCAACCCTGACATACTCCCCGGAGGACCGCACGGATGTTTCGTCGATTCTGATGGCAACGTCTGGATTGCGGGTAAGCTGGACGGAATAGTTCAGAAGTATACACACGATGGCAGCAAGCTCTTGCTCCAAATAGGAACCAGAGGAAAATTCGACACTTCGGACGGCACCATCGATGGCGCTTCGCTCAATTCGAGTCACACGCAATTGAACGAGCCCGCAGGAATTGCAGTTGATCCGGCCGATGGCGACATCTATGTTGCCGACGGCTACGGCAATCGCCGCATCGCCGTCTTTGCCCGCAACGGTAAGTTCCTGCGGCAGTGGGGACGGCAGGGCACGCTGGCAGAAGATAAAGCGGGAGTGGGCGGAGTATTCCTGGGAAACGTGCACTGCGTCGTTTTAGGCAACGACGGGCTTGTTTATGTCTGCGACCGCCTTGGCGATCGCGTGCAGGTTTTCACTAAAATGGGCAAGTTCGTAAGGAATGTCTTCGTGAATCCTGCGGCCGGAGAAGTCATCGGCCGGGGAACCGCTTGGTGGCTGGCCTTTTCGCCGGACAAGGCACAGCGGTTTATGTATGTTGCCGATGGCGGGGATGAGGCGATTTGGGTTTTCGACCGAGCGACCGGGAAGCTATTATCCAGGTTCGGCCAGCCCGGTCACCAGGCGGGTGAGTTCACTTTTCTCCATACGATCGCCGTGGACTTGCAAGGCAACCTGATCGCCGGTGAGACCATCGACGGCAGGAGAGTTCAACGCTTCCGGTTGCTGCCTTGATTTTAAAGAAGGCGGAGCATACTGGAGTGCGGTGGCTTGGCGCCGCTTTCACAATGCGCGAGTAAGCTGGCGTACTCGAAAAAAGAGAGTTCAAGTGTTCTGTAGCCAGTTCGCCACGACTTCCATTCTTTTTTCTTTCGGCTCAACGAGCAACCGGAGACGGCTGGAAGCCGACAGGCGGGAGTAAGATTCGATCGCAGGGCTGAAGCGCATGACTGAGTCTGTCCTGCTAAGAACTTCGTTCGTGGGCCCAACCACGTTGAGCAACCAGCACGGACGGGGAGCGGATGCTCCAATGATATCCGGCAGATCAAAATGGCGCAGAATCCCGAAGACGAACCAGGTGAGCCCCCAGGTGTAATCTTCCGATTCGGCGACGGACGT
>JBOGJZ010000010.1:0-5951 GCA_050745645.1 Terriglobia bacterium
TTGTGCATCGATTTTGAACGGCGCACCGTCGAAGTGCGGGGACGGGCCATCCGGCTCACGCCCAAGGAGTTCGACCTCCTTCGGCTTCTCGTCGCAAATCAAGGGAAGGCAGTTCCTCACCGGAGCCTGCTACAGGCAGTGTGGGGGCCTGATTACGGCGAGGAGACGGAATACCTGCGTGTTTTTATCAATCAGTTACGAAAAAAACTTGAGGGCGACCCGCATCGGCCCCGTTACATCAGAACTGAACCGTGGGTGGGCTATCGTTTCGAGCCGCCGGATGATGGACCCCTTGACGAAGGCGAATCTGCCTGATGGGTCATTCTTAATGTTTTGGATGAGATGCATCCAGATCTAAATTTAACTCCAGGACGTTTACTCGCGGTTCTCCGAGAAAACCGAATTGACGCTGCTTGGTATGCCTTTTTATCAGAGCGCGGACCTCGCCTTGGCTCATTCCACGCTCGCGGGCAATGCGGGGAACCTGGAATTCCGCGGCGGCGGGCGAAATATCTGGATCGAGACCTGAACCCGAAGACGTCACCAGATCAACTGGCACAGGCACGCCAGGGTTTTCATTGCGGTACTCTTTTATGTCGGCTTCGACCCGATCGATCAATATCTTGTTTGTCGGACCAAGATTCGATCCGCCAGAAGCTGTCGCATCATAGCCGGACGCACCCGCCGCCGACGGCCGGGAATGAAAGTATCCCGCAGCAGTAAACGGCTGTCCGATCAGTTTTGACCCAATCAATTGGCCGCTCGCGTAAATGAGTTCTCCATTTGCCTGCCGCGGAAAAAACCATTGTGCAACCCCCGTTACGACAAGAGGATAAATCACTCCAAGCAGTAACGTAGTGACCAGGGTGATGCGGATCGAAATTAGGAGATTCTGTTTCACATTTGCCTCACACAAGTCCAATGTGCGTGATAATCAAGTCAATCAGCTTGATTCCGAGAAATGGCGCAATCACTCCGCCCAGTCCGTAGATCAGCAGGTTGCGCCGCAACAGGGCTTCGGCGCCAACCGGACGGTATCGCACGCCGCGCAGCGCGAGCGGAACGAGCGCAATAATAATCAGGGCATTGAAAATAACAGCCGAAAGGACAGCCGACTCCGGCGTCTTCAATCCCATGATGTTAAGCACGCGAAGGACCGGAAATGCCGCCGCGAACATCGCCGGGATAATGGCGAAATATTTGGCGACATCATTCGCCACGGAAAAGGTAGTCAGCGCTCCTCGCGTGATCAGTAGTTGCTTGCCGATCTCAACGATTTCGATCAACTTGGTCGGATTGGAGTCGAGATCCACCATGTTGCCAGCTTCTTTTGCCGCCTGCGTGCCAGCATTCATCGCCACTCCTACATCTGCCTGAGCCAGGGCCGGGGCGTCGTTTGTGCCGTCGCCTGTCATAGCAACGAGTTTCCCCTTTGCTTGCTCCCGGCGAATAAGAGCCAGCTTGTCTTCGGGTTTCGCCTGAGCGAGGAAGTCGTCCACGCCCGCTTCCCGGGCGATTGCCGCGGCCGTTAATGGATTGTCACCAGTGATCATGACGGTCCGAATTCCCATGGCGCGCAATTGATCGAACCGCTCGCGCATTCCACCCTTCACAATATCCTTGAGATAAATCGCGCCCAGGATGCGGCGATCCTCTGCGACTAGAAGCGGAGTGCCGCCCGCGTTCGCTATGGTCTTTACGGCATCGTCGGTCGCCCGGGGAATACAATTGCCATTCTGCGAAACGTACTGGGCAATGGCATCGGGAGCGCCCTTCCGAATCTCACGGCCATCAAGGTCAACTCCGGACATCCTGCTTTGAGCTGAGAAAGGTATAAAATGTGCGCCTGTGCCGGAGAGTTCTCGTCCCCGCAGATTACACCTCTCCTTTGCAAGCACGACAATTGAGCGGCCTTCAGGCGTCTCGTCGGCAAGCGATGCGAGCTGTGCTGCGTCGGCGAGGACGGCCTCGGAAATCCCTGGCGCAGGGATCAGTTCCGTCGCGTGGCGGTTGCCGAGCGTAATCGTACCTGTCTTATCGAGCAGCAGGGTGTCAATATCTCCTGCCGCCTCTACCGCACGTCCCGACATCGCAAGCACGTTTCGTTGCACCACACGGTCCATTCCCGCGATGCCAATTGCTGATAGCAACCCTCCAATCGTTGTCGGGATTAAGCAGACCAGCAGCGCAATCAGGACGAAAAGGGACTGCGGCGAACCCGAATAGATCGCCATCGGCTGAAGCGTGACGACGGCAAGCAGAAAAATAATCGTTAAGCCGGCGAGGAGAATGTTGAGGGCGATTTCATTCGGTGTTTTCTGCCTGGCTGCGCCCTCCACCAGCTTAATCATCCGGTCGAGGAAGGTTTCTCCAGGGTTCGACATGATCTTGATCTCGATCTCATCTGAGAGCACGCGCGTTCCGCCAGTCACCGCAGAACGGTCGCCGCCTGATTCGCGGATTACTGGCGCGGATTCTCCCGTAATAGCAGACTCATCCACCGACGCAACACCCTCCACGACTTCACCATCGCCGGGGATAAATTCTCCTGCCTTCACCACGACGATATCGCCAGAACGCAGCCTTGAACCCGGCACGGTTTCAGTCGTCCCGTTCTGAATTATCCGGCGCGCCACGGTTTCCGACCGCGCTTTTCGCAGAGTGTCTGCTTGCGCTTTTCCCCGGCCTTCGGCCATCGCCTCAGCGAAGTTTGCAAATAACACGGTAAACCAAAGCCACAAGGCAATTTGGAGCGAAAATCCAAACTCACTCGTATGTAGAATTGACGGGTGAAAAAGCTCAACTGTTGTAATAGCCGCACCCACTTCCACCACGAACATCACTGGGTTTTTCGCGAGCGTTCGCGGATTGAGTTTCACAAGGGAATCCCGCACTGCCCCGCCGACGATCCCCATCGTCCAGGATGACTTCTTTTCGACCTTCGATTGCTCGCTCATCACGGCCCTCAGAACGTTTTACCGGCGTTCATCAACAGGTGTTCAAGAATCGGACCCAGGCTGAGCGCCGGAAAGAAAGTCAGTGCGCTAACGATCACGATCACAGAAATCAAGAGCACGGTGAAAAGCGGCGTAGTCACCGGGAAGGTGCCCGCCGACGCCGGCGTCAGCTTCTTTCGCGCCAGGCTTCCCGCGACCGCCATGATCGGAACGATAGAGATGAAGCGGCCTAGCAGGGCGGCGAGACCCGTCGTGGTGTTGTACCAGACTGAATTCCAATTGCCGCCAGCAAAAGCGGAACCATTGTTGCCGGTTGCGGATGTATAAGCATAGAGGATTTGAGAAAGCCCGTGCGGCCCTGGGTTCGTGATACCTGCGATCCCAAACTTTGAGATTGCCGCGATTGCCGTGAATACGAGGATCGTCAGACAGAAAATCAGCACTGAGAGCATGGCCATTTTTACATCGTAGGATTCGATCTTTTTGCCTAGGTATTCCGGCGTTCGTCCGACCATCAAACCTGCGATGAATACCGCCAGTATGATGAAAATAATCATTCCGTAGAGGCCGGCGCCAACGCCCCCGAACACTACTTCGCCGAGCATGATGTTGATTAGCGGAATCATTCCGCCGAGCGGTGTAAGGGAATCGTGCATTGAATTCACCGCACCGCAACTTGCATCCGTCGTTACGACGGCGTAGAGCGCTGAATCTGCGATGCCAAAACGCACCTCCTTACCTTCCATGTTTCCACCCGGCTGTGTCGCAGTGGGAGCGTAGTGCAGTCCGTGAAGCAGCGGATTTCCCCCGGCTTCAGCGCTGTAAGCGACTGCCACACCTGCAACGAAAAGGATAGCCATCGCGGACCAGACGGCCCACCCGTGGCGCTGTGAACCCGTCATGCGTCCGAGGGTGTAGGTCAACCCCGACGGGATGGCGAAAATCAGCACGAGTTGTAAGAAATTCGTGAACGGCGTGGGGTTCTCGAAAGGATGGGCGCTGTTGGCGTTGAAGAAGCCACCGCCGTTCGTGCCGAAGATCTTAATCGCTTCCTGCGAGGCAACCGGGCCTTCGGCGATCACCTGACTAACAACGGATTGGCTGGTCGTCTTGCCATCACTGCCCGTCTGCTGAACGGCTTGAGCATTCAACAAGCGGGCAGTGTCGTAGGGTTTCAGGTTCTGAATCACACCCTGCGAGACGAACACCATCGCAACAACAAGACAAACGGGAAGCAGCACCCACAGAATGGCTCGTGTCAGGTCTACCCAGAAATTCCCGATGGTGTGGCTCTCGCGCCGTGCGATACCGCGGACCAAGGCAATCGCGAGTGCTATTCCCGTCGCGGCAGAAATGAAATTATGGTAGGCGAGACCCGCCATCTGCGTGAAGTAACTCATCGTGGTTTCGGGGACGTAAGACTGCCAGTTCGTGTTCGTCGTGAACGACGCGGCGGTGTTGAACGCGAGGTCCGGTGCGACCGCCCCTAACTTCTGCGGGTTCCACGGCAGCCAGGGCTGGGCGCGCTGAATCCAATAGAGCAGCAGCATCGAGACGGCGCTGAAGAGAAGCATCGCAATCGCGTATTCTGTCCAGCGCATCTCGCGTTTTTCATCGACGTCCGTCAAGCGATAGATCACCCGCTCAATCGGGCGGAGCGCCGGGTCAAGAAACGTTTTCTCTCCAGTGAAGACGCGCGCCATGAAGACGCCCAGCGGTTTCGTTAAAGCCAGAATGATAAGCAGGAAAAATCCGATTTGCAGCCAGCCGTTCGCAGTCACAGTTAGAACCTCTCCGGCCAAAGCAATGCAACCAAAAGATAACCCAGCAGCGCTACGCATATTCCCAGCAGAATAATGTTGCCGAGCATGTGAAAGCTCCTTACCTCAGATGGTCGCAGCCGCTCACGTACAGAATGGAAACCGCAAAAAACAAGATGGTCACAGCAATGAAAATTAAATCGCGCATTATCTCGAACCCGTGCGGCTCGTCCGGCTTAGAAAAGATCACATCTGATGGTGGGATTCGTCCATGTGTACCAGGTCTGATCCCTGACCAACATCAATCGACGACAATGACAATAAGTCGCCAGGAGTTAGGAAGTCATAAAAAGCGTGTAAGGATTTCATAAGGCTCCGGGGTCATTTAGAGCTTATTGCGCGGCGAGGGCCAGGCGAGACGACAGGTGGCTTAAAGCCACCTTGTAGGAAGCCCTTCGCGTTCAGAGCAATGCGGGGGGATCAATCGAAGATGGCAGGACAGAATTCCGGTAATGCTGCTAAACTCAATCCGGCCTTAACCGATTCCTTACAAAGCTGCTTGTAACCTTCTCTTCCTAATGATCCGTCAATGAGATCGTCAGGGAAGCGAGGAACTGTCTGTGGGCTGTCAGTTCGGGGCACATGCACATGGCGGCACGTGAGGTTTTACCCCATCCTTCAGCGCCGGAAACTGGCAGGCGGCAGAGACCCGGACGCCGATGGCTTCCGTGGCTGATCCTGCTATCCTTTGCAGTTGTGGCCGTGCAAGGCTGGCGGGCAGCGCAGCAGCAGGCGCTTGCTGCCCGGTCTCGCGCCGCTGATTACCATGTTGCGGATGGCGTCCGCCACCTCCCGACAAGTGCGGCAGGTGACGTAAACTTCCTCGGAGGGTAGGCGCGTTTGGTCAATCATGAGTACGCCCTCCGGCGTCCACTCAATAGTCTTTATCATGATCGATTAAGTCCATAAGTAAGAATTACCGACCTAGCATAAGGAGCGTTATTATAGGAGGTAGCTACGGCGAATCGATTTTCGATTAGCCGTGGGCTGCTATCCCAATCAGAAACCCGCGGTCAGAAAGGTGGTGGCCGTGGTTAATGGAAGGGTCACTCATGCCACTCATTGAAAAGCACGTACCCGGAACATTCTGCTGGATTGAGCTTGGGACTACGGACCAAGCCACTGCCAAGCACTTTTATCACACGCTGTTTGGGTGGACCCATAATGATATTCT
>JBOGJZ010000011.1:0-2482 GCA_050745645.1 Terriglobia bacterium
ACGAGTTGCCGTGAGCATCCATGGTGACGATGGCGGGGAAGTTCTCAGCTTCCAGACACCACATCGCTTCGGGGACGCCCAGTTCTTCGAGCAAATAGACGCCGGTTACCTTCGGCAGGCAGCGGGCATAGTATTGCGCAGCGCCGCCGATGCCGTGCAGATAAACCGCGCCGTGCTCTTTGAGCGCGGCCAGCGTCTTTTTGCCCATGCCGCCCTTGCCCATCACTGCGCGCAGGCCGTAGCGTCCGATCACGTCAGCCTCGTAAGGCTCTTCGCGGATGCTGGTGGTTGGCCCAGCGGCTACAACGCGCCAGCTCTGATTGGGCGGCGTTCCTTCGCGCAGCATGACCGGCCCGCAATGGTAGAGAATGGCGCCCCGCAGGCTAATAGGCGGCTCGTTGTGGAGCAAGTAATGGTGGAGCGCGTCACGGCCGGTCACAAGCGGCCCGTTCACGAGCACCACGTCACCGACGCGCAGCGCGCGTACCTGCTGCCCCGTGAGCGGCGCTTCGAGCCGGACCTCCCGCCCCGTCAATTTAAAGCCCGCGCCCGCAGCGATCAGACGCTCGACGGGCCGGTCAGGATCGCGATAAAGCCAGCCTTTGATCGCGCCGTTCTTAGCATCCAGAGTGACGCCAAGGCGGCGGAAGGCCCAGCATTCGTATGCAACGGAAACAAAATAGCTTGCTGGCAACCGGTTAGCAGCGGTAATCTTGCAGCCGATCAGCGAGGCTTTGCCGCCGAAGCCCATCGCGCCGACCCCGATCTTGTTGGCTTCTTCCATAATCTCCGCTTCAAGCTTGGCGAGCACAGGATTGGGGTTAACATCATCGAGCGGGCGGAAGAGCTGCTGCTTGGCGAGGCTGTAGCCGTGCGCACGGTCGCTGCCGATGCAGACGCCGAGAGCGCCTGGCGCGCAGCCCTGGCCCTGCGCCTGCCACACCGCGTGCAGAATGCACTTGCGCACGCCTTCAAGATCGCGGTCGGCGCGGCCGAGGTGATCCAGGTTACAGGGCACGGAATATTGAATGTTCTTGTTCTCGCAACCGCCGCCTTTGAGGATGAGCCGCACTTCAATATCGTCAGACTCCCACTGCTCGAAGTGAACGACGGGCGTATCGAGGCCCAGGTTGTTGCCGGAATTCTTGCCGGTAATCGAATCCGCCGAGTTTGGCCGCAGTTTGCCGCGCCGCGTCGCTTCTGTAACCGCCTCCTGAATCTGCCGTTTCATCGCGATTTGATTGATGCCGACGGGTGTTTTTATCTCGAAGGTGACGAACCCGGTGTCCTGACAGATGGGGCCTTCGTTCTGGTAAGCCAGATCGATGTTTTCACCGATGATGCGCAGCGCGTGATCGGCCTGCGTGGCTGGCATCTCCGCCTGAATTGCAAGACCCATTGCCTCGCGCACGTCGGGCGGTAAATTAGTGGAGGTTTGAATGATAAGCTCCAGAATACTCTGCTTCAAAAATTCCATTTTGGCTCCTCACTGCATTTTCGCTCTTCGCCGCAGTTTTTCTCAGTTTAGCCCATGGCCAGCATAAACACACGTCACAGTGGCAGCTCCCATCCGCACGAATCGCCACACGCTTCGAAAAAGAGCAGATTTAGCTCATTTTTTTCACGCTTGACAAAACAGGCCTAGTGAAGGACACTCGACGCAACGGGCCGTCGTTCTGGCGGCTAAAAAACGGGCTGGAAATAGAAAAAAGAAAGAATGCACGGAGTCCAGCCTTTATCCCTTTGGAGGAGAGTGTCCTATGGCTACAGCACCTGTAAAGCCCGAGATTAACCACGACGCGATGATGAGCTTCGCTTTTAAGGTGGTCGGCGATCTGGCGGCCGCCATGTCCGGTCCCTTACTTTACATTGGGGACCGTCTGGGCTTGTTCAAGGCCCTCGCCGCGTCAGGACCCATGACGGTTGAACAACTTGCTCAGAAAATGAACCTCAAAGAACGCTATGTGCGCGAATGGGCCTCCGCCATGGTGGCAGCTGAGTACTTGAAGTATGACCCTAACACGCGCCTGATCTCTTTGCCTCCCGAGCACGCCATGGTGCTGGCGCACGAGGAAAGCCCAGTCTTTACCGGCGGGCTGACGCAAATGATCCCGGACCATTATCGAGTGATGCCACGCGTGATGGAATCATTCCAGCGCGGCGGTGGCGTGCCTTACGCCGATTACTCCGAGGATACATTTGCAGGCACCGAGCGCCTGTTTCGTCCTGGTTATATTAACTTCATGGCTCAGCAATGGCTCCCCGCCATGCCGGAGGTCGTGAGGAAGCTCGAGGCGGGAGCAAAGGTCGCGGACGTGGGATGCGGGCGCGGGGTGGCTCTTTTGGAAATTGCTCCCCGGTTTCCAAACTCCCGGTTCACTGGTTATGACAACTTCGCGCCAGGCATTGACTACGCCAACGCAACCGCCAGGAAGCAGGGGCTTTCCGGCCGCCTCACCTATGAGGTGCGCGACTCTCGCGA
>JBOGJZ010000012.1:0-3044 GCA_050745645.1 Terriglobia bacterium
AATGATTCCCGACCTTGACGGAGCCGTGGCCTGCTCATGGTAATCTGAACCGGAAAAACCGGCGTAAGATAATCATGGAGAAGCTGGATGAGTCGTGGCGGCAAAATGGCGGCCGGGGTTGCCGTCATCGTGATTATAGGAGGAAGTTTGAGCGTGGTGTTCTTGGTCCGTCCTCACAGGACACCGCTGATCATGCTAAAGGGCGCGGTCGTCAGGCTGGCTGCCCAACCAGACAAGGAATTACCCATTGCAAACGTGAAGATAACTGCAGTCAATGGCTTGGCAGCCAGTCACGGCAAATCCGATTCTTCCGGTTTCTTCATGTTCGCTTTGCCTAAAGGGACCAGACCAGATCAGCCGCTGGTTCTCCAATTCCGGCATCCAGACTATCATCCGCTCAACCTGAACATTCACGCTGGAGATAAGCTTTACGTGGCTCGGATGGCGCCAATCCCTCAGCAGCGCGACGCTGAATATCAGGGTCCACAAACGGTGGTTTCGAATATCTCAGTGAGATATTCCGAAAGAACCACAACCCTGGAAAACGTCGGCAGCGAGGTAAAGACGTTTCAAGTTGTGAATATAGGCAACGTGCCTTGCAACGGCCGGGAGCCGTGCTCCCCCGACGGCAAATGGAAAGCGGCGATGGGTTCCGCGTCTTTGGATGCTGGGACAGGAAACGTATTCCGCAACGCGAGAGTCTCGTGCATTGCGGGGCCATGTCCTTTCACGACAATCAAGCCCCTTGGCTTTTCCCAGGGCGGGCGCGTCATCACTGTAACAGCTCTTAATTGGTCCGGCGCCGCGACTTTTTTGGTTGAAGCAGAGGTATTTCACCCCATGGTCAGCGATACGGTCCGCCAATCTTATCCGGTCATCTTCGGCCGGGCTCTCAATTTCACCGTGCCGTCTACAGCAGAAGGAGTGTGCCTTGAGGCTGAGATTAAGGGGGTTTCCATTGTATTCCCACTAGGGCCGGATCTCATGTTGCACTGGGCTACTTGCAGCGCCAGAGTCAGCCCGAACCAAACGATGGTCTATTTGTGTCAGCTCAAACCGGGTTATCGATTCTGAGGATTTGGATCATGGAATGGATTGCATTTGTTGTAGACGCCTTACGCTGTTATTCGGCGAGATAAACTCGCCTCCACAGGGACGTCAGGCTACTGCGGTTGGGCGAGAGCGAAGTATCCCGTTTTATATCTCAGCGTTACGCCGCGGCGGCGCACCTCGACGCGAATGCGGCGATAGGCGCCGTCCAAGTTTTGGTCAGAGGGTGTGTAGCCAATGCTGTACTCTGAATTGAGCTCCCGGCCCAGAGCGTCCAGAGCGTCCGCCAGATGCATGAGTCGCTCGGCGCTGTAAATCCCGGTCTGCGCGCCCAGGCCGCGGTTTCCGTATCCCTCGTCGTTCATGGTGCCGTGCGCAATGTATCCGGTCGCGAGATCAGCGCCTACCTCCTTCTCCAAAGGAAAGAAGGCCCCGCCTCCTGTTGCCTCGGCCATCTCCCGCAGGTATTTGTCGCCTGGATTGGAGTACCCGTAAGGCGAGTTGCCAATCGTGTAGATGGCAGTTTCAGCCCTGTGAGCCATAGAGACCGCCTCGTCCAGCGTGTGCTTGCTCTGCACGTCCAAGCCGTCGCTGATCACCACCAACAGGCGGCGCGTATCTTCCGGCTGGCCGGCCTTCATCATCTCGTTCTTACAGGCGTAATAGATCGCATCATACAGGGCCTTGCCGCCGCCCGCTTTCAGAGTGCGGATTTTCGACTGGAGCAGGTCGGGGTCGGCTGTAAAGCCCTGCAACAACGAGGCGCTTTCGTCAAAGGTTTCAAGAAAAACTTTGTTGTTCGTGTTCTGGCGCTCAAGGATGTTGTAGACAAACTGCGTGGCGGCATCGGTCTCAAACTTCATCTGCGGTCTCATGCTATTGCTGGTGTCAAGCACCAACCCAATTCGCAGAGGTGGAAGAGGGTCCTGGCGGAAATAGGCGATCTTCTGCCGCTTGCCGTCCTCAAATACCTGAAAGTCGTTTTGAGCGAGGTCGATGACCGGAAGGCCGCGCTTATCAATGACGGTCACTGGAACGTTGACCACCAGCACTCGCCGCCGTATCTCTCCAGCGGTTGTTTGAGTCTCTTTGCCGCCGGCGGAGACTGCCGCGGGACTGCTGCGCTTTCCTCCGTGCGCCGCATAAACGGTAAGCGGAAGGGCAGAAAACAGCGCCAGGAGCGCGGCCAAGCCAAAATAGCAGGCTGCTGAGAAACGTGTCCGGCCTGTCATTCCGAAGAGGCGGAGGCTGTCCCGAGCTTGCGAGGGAGGAATTTCGTGAGTTATTTGCCTGTAGATCAAGATTCCTCGCGGAGTTTACCGTGAGCCTCTTCGCTGCCGTGAAAATGGCGGCCTTTGACTACATGACCCGTCCGCCGTCACCCCCCGCGAAAGCGGGGGGCCAGGGCTAGATTCCCGCTTTCGCGGGAATGACACACCCATTTTTATCCCCAAGTGGTGAGCCGCAGGCGCATGGTGTCTTCGCTCAGAATGACAACGATAGGAGCGAGTTTGCTCAGAGCGCTTCGAATAGGAACGAATCGGCTTGGAATGACACAGTTTGAAAACGTTTTTCAGCAAGCTGATAGACCCCAATATGCCGCTTGCCCCGCGCGCGCGGCTGCATCCCAAAGTTGATCCCGGCTGCTTCATGGTAATTTCACGCTCGCGCCGCCCCCTTGCTCTGCATGACAACGCTACATTAAGCATGGACGTTGCAATCCGACCGTATCCTTTATACATAGTTACACTCGAAGCCCTGCGGTGCAAGCCCGCGCATTGTGGCGCCGGCCCCCCGGTTCCATTGCGTTGCCGTGCTTCCCTGCCCTACAATGCGGGCGAGGCTTCGCGTGCACAATCATTCTCACTCTCATGCCTATGTGCCCAGCGCCAAGGGTTGGCTGAAATGGGCCATTCTGCTGACGATTGGCCTGGTTGTGACAGAGTTTATAACCGGTTCCCTCGCCCACAGCCTGGCGCTCACCAGCGATGCCT
>JBOGJZ010000013.1:0-14671 GCA_050745645.1 Terriglobia bacterium
AAAAGCCCGCTTTTTGCCTATCGGCTCCAGAAGCGTTGTCTCCGTGCGTGGAAAGGCGAGCTTCAGCGCCAATCCAGGAAATCCAGCCCCGCTGCCGATGTCCAACACCTTGGCGCCTTCAGTCCAGTCCTCATAGCGGCTGAGAAGGAGACTTTCGCCAAAATGGCGTGTGACACACTCCTCCTCATTTCGGATAGAAGTTAGATTGATCTTCTCGCTCCAGTGTAAAAGTAGCTGGAGGTAGATTGATATTAGGCCTACATAACTAGGCTCTCCAATGATTCCAAACGGCTCGAGCAGTTCAAGAATTCTGGTTTCGCTCAACATGATTGCGACTTCGTCAATCCCCGGATCGTTGATTTTGGCATGGCGGCGCTTGCCGTTCAAGGCCGGGTTTTCTCAGGAACCCGTTATGAGTCCGATTCAGCAGCCCCGCAAATCATAGACTTAGCGGCGGCTACGGCTTGCGTTGCCCGAACGCATTGAAAAGGTTCTGCAGGACTTGCGGCAGTTGATTCTGGTTCGTGCCGGAACCCTGCTGAGGGCGGCTCGCCGGGTAATTTGGCCTCAACTGGAAGAGCGGTTTTGCGAGCGTTCCCCGGACCGTAAAGGAAACGCTCAATTGATTGCCACGGAGCGTCGAGCCTGAGATTTCAGCAAGAACGTTCGTCAGGGCGTTGACGTGAGCGGGAATATGCCCGACGCCTTGATAGCTGAGAAGACCGCCTCGCCCCAGATCGACGGTTCCGGAGCCGGTTCCGGTGATTCCTTTTCCCGCGATTTGAATGCTCGGCGTCGTGAGGACTGCATTAGCCAGCCGCCAATTTGCGGTTATAGACGAAAAGGAGGAAAGATCGCCCGATGCGGGCCCTAGCTGCGCAATTTTCGCCAGTTGCTGGAGCGTTGGGTTTAGTTTGAGTTTTGGCCAGCGCCCGTTGCGAATCACCACAACGCCCTGGCCTTTCTTTCCCGCCCAGACATCCGTGGAGGCGGACATTTCGCCGGACATGTTGAGACTGCCTTCGAGAGTCCCTGTCAGCGCACCTTGCAGCCCGGGAAATTCGTCGAGAAGCTGGGCTGCGTTTACACCGGCGAAGCTCGCCTGGATTTGGTAGGCCGACGCCGCGGAATCTGCGCCAACCGCCGCCTGGACTGTGATTTTTGCTGTGGTTTTTCCTCCGTACAGCTTGAAATCGATAGGATTGAGCAGAAGCCGCGCCGGAGCCGTCCCTATCGTAGATTGCAGTTGGGTGGCGCGCAATTTGCCGAAAGTCAATTCGTCGGCGTCCAAAGCGCCGGAGACGCCCGTCGAAATCAGGCTGGCAAGCCCGCTGGGACTGCTTGCGGGATTCCCCAGCAGGTCCTGAAGTGAAATGTGATCGAGGCGGGCCGACAGGCCGTTGACTTGCAGGCTCGAGGATGCTGGTTGTCCGTTGGGCGCTTCTGTGATTATCGTCACCGTACCATGCTCGATCTTGAGATCCGAGATTTCACGAACGGAGAACCAGGGCTGGGTCTGCTGCTTGGACGGATGCTGGGCCGGCGGATCGCTCGCTGCCGGCGCGGGATTGAATTCGCAATTCCATTTTCCCTGGAGGTTGGACCGAAGGCGCAGAACCGGACTCTCAAAATCAAGAGACCGGATGACGATCTGCCGATGCCAGAGCGCCGCCGAATCCAAGGCCGCGCTGATCCGCGGAATTGACAGCCAATTCTCGCGTGGGAAGCCGGGAGGATTGCTGATTGTAAGCTGATCGACTTGAATGCTTACGGCAGGAAACACTCGGAGGCTCAGATGGCCGATTTCAACGCGACTTCCGGTTTGCTGTTCAAGCAGAGAGACTAATTCAGGCCGGTAATGGTCAACTTGGAAAATCCGGGGGGCGACGACCGCCACGGCGATGATGAAGGCCGCCACCAGAATAGCAATGGCCAGAATTATCCTGCTGGTCTTGGACATAGCGAACAACTCTTCGCCTCAGAATGACACGCTTGCACGGTTTTCAGCAACGTGCTGCACGGCAGCAGGCTGCGTCCAAAGCCGGGCATGGACGTTAACGTTCTCAGGTAGTATGGGTGTTGATAGCCGGATGATCCAGAGCGGAGAATGGCATGGAGGACGGTTTCGTGCCGGGCGCGCCCTTGATTATTGTCTGAGAGGAGATTGGGAACGATGCGACAGTTCTTCTTGATGCATTGGAATACCGTGTTTTCAATCGCAGTGCTTATCGGCGCGGTGATTTTGGCGCTCATCATCCACTCATTTGTCTTTTATGTTCTTCGCCGTATCGCAAGGCGGCCCGGGCGCGTAGTGGACACTTCCTTCGCCCGGCACGGGCGGCGCCCCATGAAGTTGATCTTGCCTCTGGTGGCTCTGATGATCGCAGCGCCCGCGGCGCCGCTCCCCCCTGGCGTAAAAGCTCTGCTTGAACACATTTTTGGACTCGGACTGATTGCGGCCGCCGCATGGGTTGTGATCTTGGTCACGGAAATTTTTTCGGACGTCATCACGGCTCGGTACCGCGTCGACGTTCGGGACAACCTCGCCGCAAGGCGGATCCAAACCCAGGTGCACGTGCTCCGGCGCATCTTCATCGCGGTGGTTATCCTTGTGACTGTTGCGATCATGCTGCTGACGATCCCTCACGTCCGGGCGATCGGGACTAGCCTGCTCGCATCAGCCGGATTGGCAGGCCTTGTGCTCGGCGTCTCCATGAAATCGACGATTGGAAATTGGATCGCAGGGATTCAGATCGCGTTGACGGGGCCGTTCCACATCGAGGACGCGGTGATTGTGAACGGCGAGTGGGGTTGGATTGAGGAGATCACCACGACCTACGTGGTGGTCCGCATTTGGGACCTGCGGCGGATGGTGGTTCCGCTTTCCTATTTTATTGAGCAGCCTTTCCAGAACTGGACGCGCACATCTGCCCTATTGCTGGGATCAGTCTATCTATACGTGGACTACACGGTTCCGGTGGACGAGGTGCGCCAAGAGCTGACTCGGATTCTCAAGTTGACGGACAAATGGGTGGGCAAGGTGAATGTTCTGCAGGTTTCTGACGCCAAGGAACACACGGTGGAGCTGCGCGCGCTTATGGATGCCCCCGATTCCGGAAGCTCCTGGGACCTGCGCTGCTTCGTCCGCGAAAACTTGATTAAGTTCCTTCAGGAGCGCTATCCGCACAGCCTGCCTACCATGCGCGCCGAGCTTCGTGGCGCGCATAGCCTTCCGGATCAGGCCCCGCAGGCGCCTCAAAACACGGTTTTGCGCAAGAATTCGTAGACAGCGCATTGTAGGCTTTTTTATAGAGTGCGGCGGGTTGCCGCCGCCTTGTAGCGCCTTTAGCCCGTTAGCCTTTAAAAGACACCGCTATGATAGCCAGCTTGCGGGCGCGGGATGAACGACACCCTGCCCCTCAACCACAAATCTATCCAGGGCAGAGCGTTCCTGCATGACCGCGGCCTTAGGTTTGTGATTCGGATGGTCCGTTTTAGCGGCTGCCGTTGCGTTTGACCAGCTTGTCTATGGTGTCGATGAGTGAGTTGAGTTTGTAATCCGTCTCTTGGAAGCGCCGGTTGGTTTCTTCGCTAAGTTCCCGGAAGCGCCGGTCAGTTTCTTCGCCTAGCTTTTCAAGGTTGGCGGCAAGCGACATGCCGACGTCCACAAGGGTCCTGAAGCGCTCTTCGTGCTTTATCTGCGTTTCCAGAATGGCCTGGATAGTGACTTCGTGCTTGGCCTGCGACTCCAGGATGAACTGGATAGTCTTTTCCACGTCCATAAAGCAGATTTTATCACGGTGAGCGCAAAAAGCGCTAAGGCGGCACCCACGGCCAGAGCCATCCTAACTCTTTGACGGTTACCGTTTGGGGCGAGAAATTCCTTTGCGTCAAGGGATCCTGCACAGATGCCAGGAAATGAACGAAAGCCTGAAGTAGATGGCGGAGAGGCAGGGATTCGAACCCTGGGTACAGCCATTCAGCCGTACAACGGTTTAGCAAACCGCCGCCTTAAGCCACTCGGCCACCTCTCCGCGACGGACTGCCCATAAGCTTATCACGAAATTCGGGCGCACCTGCACGTGGTAGACATGCCGCGGAGTTTCTAAAATTTAAAACTCCGCGCACCTTGCTTCGATTGGGTCAATGCTCTATGTATGATGTCAAATTAGTATAAAGCCGTGACGAGTGGCGAATCTTCTTCGCGATGACGAATCAGCCGAGCAGCGTCACCTTGCCGCTCGAAAGCTCATACATTGCGCCTACTACCTTAAGTTCTCCCTTCGCCACTCGCGGCGCCAGAATCGGTTGCAACATCTTCAGGGCCTCGACGCCTCCCTGGACGTTAGCTTGTATGGCGTTCTCTAAAGGATTGCCCGGTTTGCCTCCGACGGCGAGAACGGCGGGTTTTATACTGCTGACTAGATCGTTGATAGACCCCGGCAAGACCGTGTGAGTATCTGTCGACTTCATGGCAGCCTTGACGGCGCCGCACTGGCTGTGACCCAGAACCATAATCAATGGCGCGCCCAGTTCGGCCACGCCGTATTCGATACTGCCCTTGACAGAAGCCCCCGCCCCGGTCACGTAGTTGCCGGCCACGCGCACCACAAAGAGATCGCCAATTCCCTGATCGAACACGATTTCTGGCGGAACGCGTGAGTCGGCGCACGCCAGGATGACGGCGATGGGCGTCTGGCCCCCGGCCAGACGCAGAAAGTCTTCCGGCCTTCGGCCGGGATGAAGAGCCGCGTCCCCAGCAAATCGTTCGTTGCCTTCCAGCAGCCGGCGTAGCGCCTCGCCGGCACTGGGCCTTGTCCCGTTTATGCGGGCTGGCGCTGGTGCATTTCCGACCGGCGCCAGCCAAGCGCCGCTCAGCGCTAACCCGCCCATCACAGATCGTGTATCACTGAAAAAGGCGCGACGGGACAACAGCGATCGAATGCTCATAGGTCCTCCTGTACTGGCAGAACAGCCGTGAGACCAGGGTAGCGCGATTCATCTTTGGACACGCCGCAGGTGGCGCAGATGCGGCGCACTCTGCCGTGTCCGCGGTCTTTCCTGCTGCAACAACCGCGGGTGGCGCATACATGGCGTGATATGCCATGTGTGCGATTGGGAAAGCAGCCCGCCTGAAATTCGGGCCTTGAATCGCGCTCAGATTTTGCTGAAGGACGCTCGCCCCACTACCGCCTATCCGCTGCCTCTCATAGCCGCACACATCGCAACGGCAGCGATGTATGCGCCACCCGCGAAATCGGACGTCGTGGGTCGTTCGCATCAGGCCATGCGCGAGTATCAAGCGGGGATTCTCGCCGAATACGTTCCCTATACTCCGCTCACCTCTCAGAACCTTCGCAAGCTGGCCGACTTGCAGCCGAAGACGCTTGCTATTATGCACGGCTCAAGTTTTAGCGGCGATTGTGCTCGCGCTTTAACTGAATCGGATCAGGCCTTTAAAGAGGTCTTTGGAAGACAAAACGCCTGAGCGAGTTGCCGAGGTGGATTGAGAGAGCAAGTGGGGACCTCCGTCTTTGAGGTCTACCTGCTCTGTTTTGCATAATCGACCATGCCCTGGAAGTCTACGAATACCACCGGCTCGTTTCCGACCACCCAAGCGTCGTGCCCTGGCGGAATGTCGAGGATGTCACCAGCCTTCGAGGTCCTTTCGGTGCCGTCATCCATCAGTGTCGTCATCGTCCCCGAGAGCTGGTAGATGTAATGCGCGGCCTGGCAACTGTTCGTCTTAGCGATTGGCTTGACGCAAGTCGACCACTTCCAGCCGGGCTCGAACGTAGCGCGACCGATTGTGGCTCCGCCGACTTTCACGAGTTCGACCTTGCCCTTGTCAAATTTCCGGACCTCGTCGGGAGAATTTATGCTCTTCGTTTCCAACGTCTTGGCACTCATTGGCATTACTCCTCTTTATGCGGTCTTCAGGACTCACCGGTCAGCAAATTGCCGGGAGTCCCCTTCAGGTCTAGGATTGTGCAACGCGCCTGCTGGAACGACCACGCCCGAGCATCGTCATGATTTGCTCGAACGGCCACTTTCACCGTCGACCGGGTGATGTGTTGTATCATACGAATCCCTTTTCCAAGCACAGTCGGAAGGCCCTGTTGCAGTAAAGTAGCAAGTAGCGCATCTCCAAGGTCATCGGTCAGTATTCACCCGCTGCGCCGCCCTTTTCTTTCCGGCCTGTTCTTTTTTGTCACCGTGCGGCTGCTCAAGCGGCGCAGCGAATTCCGCGACGCTGATTCTCGGTGGCTACCTAAGCCCCTCCCGGGTGTGGTCGCGCGAATGACAAGCAACCGCTAAATATCCAGGTTCTTAACCTCGAGCGCGTTACTCTCGATGAATTGTCGCCTGGGTTCAACCGCGTCTCCCATCAGCACGGTGAAGATTGAATCGGCCTCCACCTGATCTTCAACCCTGACCTGCAGCAGCATCCGCTGTTCGGCATCCATGGTGGTTTCCCACAACTGTGCTGGATTCATCTCCCCCAGTCCTTTGAAGCGCTGTACGGTAAATGCCTTTTTACCCACGGCCATCACGTGCTCGAGCAGCTCTTTCCGGCCCCGGATGGCGATGCGATCGCCGTTTGCTGCAATCTCATAAGACGGCGCGTCGTACGGCCGCACCCGGCGGTGGAGATCGAGGAGGCGCTTGTAATCGGCGCTCGAAGCCAGCTCCCAGTCGATTGTTTTTCCGCCTAGCATGTCGTTTGAAACAACCAGCGTATAAAGATTATGTTCTTCGTCGAGCTTTAAATTAGACTTGAAACCGGCGTCCTTAAGATCTTTGGCCGCAGCCTCGAGCTTGGCCTTCTCCTCGAATTCCGCCTTTTTGCCCAACTCCGCTTTAAGTATTGCGGAGAGGATGCGCGCGTCGCCGAGCCGTTTTTCAAGCTTGTCGAAGAGGTCAACGTACTCGGCAAGCGCCATCAGGAAGTTGGTCAGCTCTCCACCCTGAAGCGTAACTTTATTATCGCCGCTTCCTACTTCCACGGTGTGATCTTCGGTTGCCCGCCGCATCAGTTCGCGGCGGAATTCCTTTTCATCGCGGATGTAGCGCGTGGCCTTACCCTTCTTGATCAGGTAAAGGGGCGGTTGGGCAATGTAGACATGGCCGCGCTCGACAAGTTCCGGCATCTGGCGATAGAAGAAAGTCAGAAGAAGCGTGCGGATGTGGGAGCCATCCACGTCAGCATCGGTCATGATGATAATTTTTCCGTACCGGAGCTTTGCCACGTCAAAGTCATCCTTGCCAATGCCGGTGCCGATGGCCGTAATGAGGGCGCGAATTTCTTCGTGGCTGAGCATTTTGTCAAAGCGCGCCTTCTCCACGTTCAGGATCTTCCCGCGCAGTGGAAGGATGGCTTGGTAGCGGCGGTCGCGGCCTTGCTTAGCTGATCCGCCGGCCGAGTCTCCCTCCACCAGGAACAACTCGCAGCGCTCAGGGTCTCTCTCCTGGCAGTCGGCTAGTTTGCCCGGCAGACCGCCCGAATCGAGCGCTCCTTTCCGCCGCGTCAGCTCGCGAGCCTTTCGGGCTGCTTCGCGGGCGCGGGAGGCTTCAATGGATTTCGCGCAAATCTTCCGGCCCACCGCGGGGTTCTTTTCGAAATGCTCCATCAGCTTTTCATAGATGAAGCTGGCCACAAGGCTCTGAATATCACTGTTGAGCTTTCCCTTGGTTTGACCCTCAAACTGCGGCTGCGGGAGTTTTACGCTGATTACCGCGACCAAGCCTTCGCGCACGTCCTCTCCCTGCAGGTTCTCCTTGACGTCTTTGAAGAGCCCTTGGTTCTGGCCGAACTGGTTGATGGCACGGGTCAGCGCGGAGCGGAAACCCGAAACGTGCGTGCCGCCATCTACAGTGTTGATGTTATTCGCGAAGGAGAACATGGTTTCTGAATAGCCGTCGTTGTACTGGATCGCGAACTCGATCAGCACGTTATCGCGGTCAGCCTCTGCGTAAATCGGCGCGGCGTGAAGGACGTCCTTGTTCTTATTCAAGTGTCTGACGAATTCGACGATGCCCCCGGTGTAATGGAACTCAGACTGCTTGCCCGATGAGCGTTCGTCTTTGAGATGGATCGTCAGTCCTTTATTGAGGAAGGAAAGCTCCCGGAGGCGCTGGGAAAGCGTGTCGTAATTGAACTCAACGCTCGGAAAAATAGCTGCGTCCGGCGTAAAGGCGATCTTGGTGCCGCGGCGCTCAGTTTTTCCGGCCTTTTTGAGTGGCGTAAGCGGCTTACCGCGCTCGTATGACTGCTCCCAGGTGTAGCCGTCGCGCCAGATTTCAAGGTCAAGCGATTGTGACAGAGCGTTGACCACCGAAACGCCGACCCCGTGAAGTCCGCCAGAAACCTTGTAGCTATTAGTGTCGAACTTGCCTCCGGCGTGGAGTACCGTCATCACCACTTCGGCGGCGGAGCGGCCCTCCTCTTTGTGTTGATCCACGGGTATGCCCCGTCCGTTATCCACAACCGTCACTGAGTTGTCCGAATGAACCGTCACGTCGATACGGTCACAAAACCCTGCCAGCGCCTCGTCAACTGAGTTGTCCACCACCTCCCAGACCAAGTGATGCAAGCCGGTCTGCCCGGTCGAACCAATATACATAGCCGGGCGCTTGCGCACGGCTTCAAGACCACCCAGCACTTTGATACTGGATGCATCATAACCGCTGAGCGCGCTCGTGGTCGCACCGTTGATCGTGCTCATTGGCCGACCAGAGGTGTTTGGATTTCAATTTTCTTGGCGGTCTCTTGCACTTGTTTGGTTGCTCCTCGCCTTGGAATCAGACCCTCATGGGCATCACAACGTACCGGTAACGGCACGCGTCATCCTCAGAGGGGCGTAGTTGGCCAGCGCTCTGCTCGTCCTTAAGCTCTAACTTTACTTTTTCACTCTCGCCTGCAGCGTCGAGAAAATCCAATAGGTACTGATAATTAAAGCCGATGCGCATTTCATCGCCGGGATAGTCAACGTCTATAACTTCCTGAGCTTCGCCATATTCGCCGCTGGAAGAGAAGATTTCCAGGTGGCCCTTGGTAAGCTGGAGCCGGACAGCTCTGGAACGTTCGTCAGCCAGCAGCGCCACTCGGCGAATCGCGCCTTCGATCTCAGCCTTACCCATCTCGACAATACGGTTGTTGTCCCGCGGCAGCACAGCCTCGTAATTTGGAAATTGGCCGGTGAGTACCCGAGAAATCAAAAGACGCCGCCCGACTGAAAAGAATAGATGGCTATCGTCCTTGGAAAATTGAATAGGAGCCTGATCTCCGCCTTGACTAAGCAGCCTATAGACCTCACCCATGGCTCTTTTCGGAATGAGCACGCGCAGCTCGGCATTTAAGCCCTCGACCTGGATCTCACGTTCGGTCTGGGCTAAACGATGGCCGTCTGTCGCCACCATCAAGATGCGGTCTGGTTTGAGCAGTAAGAGAGCGCCATTCAGCGTATATCGTGATTCCTCATTAGCGATAGCGAATGCCGTCCTATGAATCATGGTCGCAATGACGCCTGCCGGGATCGTCACGACCGGCGTCGGCGCGGCTGGGAGGGACGGAAAATTATCTTTGGCCATTCCAGCCAGCTTGAATGATGACCGCTCGCAAGTGAGTTGAATAAAGTGATTTTCAAGCACCTTGAAGCGAATGTCGGACTCGGGCAGTGAGCGGACAATCTCCAGCAGGCGCTTACCGGGAACCGCTGAAGCGCCGCTCGTCTTGACGCGCGCCGGACAACCGCAATTCAATCCCAAATCCAGGTCCGTCGCGCTCAGACGCAATTCCGACTCAGACGCTTCGAGAAGCACGTTTGAAAGGATTGGAATAGTCGCCTTCTTTTCAGCTACGCCTTGAGCTAAATCAAGCTCTTTTAGCAGTTCAGATCTTCTGGTTATGAATTCCATAGTTTAGACACCTAAAAAGAGACTATATAACCGTAGTAGGAGCTGTGCATTTGTGGAAGACGCGCTATCTCTTACAAAGCAAGGACGCTTTGGCCGGGGGGTCTGTGGATTTCCCCCCAGTTGCGCACAGCGGCTGTGCATGAGTCCTGGCAAACCTTGATTCATAAATTCAACCATAGAGGGATTTCCGAAGAAGATGCCTAAAGCTAACTGAGGCTATCAGTCAACTTGTGGATAAGCCTGTTAACTTCGCGGTCGCCCTTGCGTAACTCCTCGATCTTGTTGATCGAGTGCAGCACGGTGGTATGGTGCTTGCCGCCAAATTCTCGCCCAATCTGAGGCAGTGAAGTTGGCGTCAACCGCTTGGTAAGGTACATGGCAATCTGCCGCGGGTAGGCGACGCTGCGGCTGTTATTTTTTGACTTCAACTGGGTCAGGTTAATGCCGAATTCCCGGCAGACGAGGCGCTGAATATTGTCGATCGATATCCGGCGTTCATCAAGGTCTACGATATTCTTGAGCACCTGCTGAGTTACCGGAAGGGAAAGAGGCTCCCCAGTTAGCGAGCAGTACGCGATCACGCGAGTCATCGCGCCTTCCAGATCGCGGACGCTGGACTTGATGTTCGAGGCGACAAACTCAGCTACTTCCCGTGGTAAGGACACACCAAGAGCGTCAGCCTTTTTTGCGAGAATCGCCATCTTGGTTTCAAGGTCCGGAGGTTGAAGATCAGCGGTCAGCCCCCATGCGAAGCGAGACCGCAACCGTTCTTCGAGGGCGGAAATTTCTTTTGGAGCGCAGTCGCTTGAGATAACCACTTGTTTTTGCGCCTGATAAAGCGCATTAAAAGTGTGGAAAAACTCTTCCTGAGTCCGCTCCTTGCCGGCGATGAATTCAATATCGTCCATCAGCAGGACGTCAACGTTTCGATACTTCTCACGGAAGGAGATCATGCGGTCGTAGCGCAGGGAGTTGATGACCTCGTTGGTAAACGTCTCTGAAGAGACATAAGCGAGGCGCATTTCTTTCCACTGGCTTTTAATCATATGGCCGACAGCCTGCATCAGGTGCGTTTTTCCAAGCCCAACCCCGCCGTAGAGAAAGAGCGGGTTATACATTTTCGAAGGAGACTGAGCCACGGCGCGCGCCGCCGCGTGGGCAAACTGGTTACATGATCCAACCACGAACGTGTCGAAAGTATAGCGCTGGTCAAGCTGGTGCGCGGCTGAGTCAAAATCAAGCTTACCCTGCACGGCGTTGGGCCCCGTACTTCCCTCAGTCTTCTTTTCCACTGATTCATCGAAAACGTAGGTAACTTGATGATAACCCAAATTCAGCTGCTTCAGGGTGTCATTAATCAGGGATCCGTAATTTTCCTCGATCCAATCCTGAAACTCCCTATTAGGAACACGAACCACAATCTGCTCGTCTGAAAGGTGGCTTAAGCGCGTAGGCCGTAGCCATGTTTGATAGCTCTGTGTGTTTACGCGAGATTTCAGGTGAGATAAAACTTCCTGCCAGGCATTCATGAAAATTACGTTGGGAGTGGGATAACCGCTAGCCTGAAATCAAATATCTGGCGCATACGCCCAACACCCCGGGTCGCCAGCATATCTGGCTTATTCAAAACAAGTTATCGAGAATATTGGCTTGTGAAATTCTGATTAAGCAGTAGCCATGAAATATAGCACGGAACAAGTCGGGTTCAAACTCCTTCGCGGGCTCAATAACCCTCTGCTCAGTCACACAACCATCTACCATGGTACCCTAATTGTGAGCCAGGGTGGATACTTTCCCACAGCCTGTCAAGCTCCAATCATGCTTGGGTCCAAGAATAAGAAAATCATCGGGGTGATACCGGCCCGCATCAGTTCCACCCGCCTGCCACGCAAACCCCTCTTGCTCATACACGGCCACCCGATGATCGCCTGGGTATGCGCCCACGCGCGGGCTGCTACGGAGCTTTCTGAGTTGCTGGTTGCGACCGATTCCGATGAAATCCTGGAATGGTGCCGGTCGCTAAATATCCCGGTCATGATGACTTCTCCGGCCCATCGATCGGGGACGGAGCGCATTTGCGAGGTGATGTCGCGCCAAGTGCGGGAAGGCTCCGCCGCGGATATCTACGTCAACATCCAGTGCGATGAGCCTCTTGTTGAAACTGCGCACATCAAGCTGCTGGTCAAGCCATTCACCGAGGACGCGGCGACACAGGTTTCAACTCTGAAAGTGCGATTGGATCGCGCGGAGGCCGCCAACCCTCACAAGGTGAAGGTGGTCGTCAATCATCGAGGTGATGCGCTTTACTTTTCGCGCAGTCCGATGCCTCACGACTCCGGCGAGCCAGCCCCAGCGGCCTACTACAAACACCTCGGTCTTTACGCGTATTCCCGCGTGACCCTGGAAAAGTACAAGAATCTGCGCCCGGGACCGCTTGAGGCGGCGGAACGCCTGGAACAGTTACGCTTCCTCGAAAACGGCGTCCCGGTTGCCGTCCGGGAAACCACAAAGGACACGATCGCAGTGGATACGGCAGAGGATCTCGAACGCGTTGAGCAGCATTTCACCGCTGCAGGGCTGACCTTCCCTGGTTGAGCTTGAGCCTGCGCGGCTCATTTCTCGCCAATCAGATAACGACAACCTTGCGGACCCATCCGAGCGGAGTGGACGGCTCGTGCGGGCACGTCAAAACGGCCCCCAGCTTTAACGGTCTGCTGATTCCCTTCGCAAATGACCGTCATTTCTCCCCTCAGGATGATGTGGGCGGTTGTAGATGAGTGAGTGTGGTCAGGGTAGAACGCGCTTGGCCCGTCCTCCCAAACGTAAGTTGAGGTGAATCCTTCCGCGCGCAGCTTTTTCTCCAAGGCTTGCTCATTCATTGGGCATAATCTCTATTATACGGCGCGCAGATCGCGGTTATCAGTGAGGGTAGCATCTCAGTTGGATATTTTCCGGCACTCGTCGCCGTCATTCCCGCGAAAGCGGGAATCCCGGCGGTGGCTAATGTCTTCTTCTTTGCGCCGGTTCCAGAGCGGTGATTCGACCTGCGAGATGGATTCCCGCTTTCGCGGGAATGACGAGAGAGAGAATCACCCAACTGAGGCACTACCGTCTCGAACCGTCAGCTTGCAATCCTGCGATATGATGGACGGTAGGAAGAAGAGCCCGTACCACGTTGAGGAGGATTCATCATGAGCGCACTGACCGGTAAAGTTGCCGTCGTGACGGGCGGCACGCGAGGCATCGGCGCCAGCATCGCCGGAGCCTTGCTCAAAGAAGGCGCCAAGGTTTTTATCTGCGGACGCGACAGTTCAACTGTGAACGGCGCGTTGGAATCCCTCGGCGCGATAGCCGGCCGTAAGCAGGTCGGCGGCCTCGCGGCTGACGTTCGCCGTTACGAAGACTGCCGCAGGGTCATCCACACCGCCGCGGAAAACTTCGGCGGGCTTGACGTCCTGGTGAACGACGCCGGCGTTGGAGTCTTCAAGCCGGTCGATCAGCTTACGCCGGAAGAGTGGCAGTCGGTGATCGAAACCAATTTATCCGGCCCGTTCTATTGCTGCCGCGAAGCCATTCCGCTGATGCGCCGGCGCGGCGGCGGATATATCTTCAATATATCAAGCCTGGCCGCGGTGAACACGTTTCCCGGCGGGGCCGCCTACAACGCCTCCAAATTCGGTTTGAACGGCTTTACTGAAGCGATGATGCAAGACGTGCGCTATGACGGCATCAGGGTCAGCACGATCATGCCCGGCAGCGTGGGAACCGACTTTGGAGGGACGCCAGGCCGAAAGTCGCCCGAGCCTTGGAAGTTGACCGGCGAAGACATCGCCAAAGCCGTCATCGACCTGTGCAATTTTCCACCCACGGCGCTGGCTAGCCGGATTGAGATGCGGCCCTCGCAGCCTCCACGCAAGAAGTAGCGCCGCCCTCCGCCTTGCGGGGGATCAGTCACTACATTGTTATTCTTCGCGTTCCAAATCGAGAGTGGATAGCGCAGAGTTTCGCGAACGCGAAACTCTGCGGTGGTTGGTTGAAAAAACAAAAGCCACAGAGTTAAAAACCAACCTTGCGCTACACGGTTGTCGCCGACAAACCGCTACCCGCTCCCGTGACCGCACACATCGCAACAAGCGCCGGGTGGCGCATACATCCACTTGTGGGGATGTATGCGATCAGGGCATTCGGTCCATAGGAAGAATGGAGGAATCGTTCAGGAAATAGAATCGGGAACTTGACCAGGCCCATCTCTCTGGTGAATCAACCAAACCCCGCTTGACGGGGTTAGCATGCATGTAATCCAGCTTTTCTAGCCGTTTCTTGAGGTTCCAGACATTGAGGTCATAAAACCGGCGCTGCCAGACTCGGTACGTCGAGGGGCAGTGAACAGTTGAAGGCAGAGCGAGCTTTCGCAACATTTTCCTACACCAGGGAAGGGCGGTCTGTTCACGCAGATGAAAGAGAATGAATTTAGCGGTGCGCTCCTTGAGACTCTGAATGATAGCGGAAGAGGTGGCGCATTCAGAAGGCCAGAGGAGCAGGTGAAAATGCTCGGGCATCAAGACCCATCGGATGATGCGGAAGTTTTGTTGCTGGCGAAGTTGACAAAGGGTTCGGACAAAGTGCAGGCGGAAGCGGTTGGAATCAAATAGGCGAGCGCGGCGATAAGTGCTGGCGGTCAGGAAGTGGGAGTGATTGAGACCATAGTAATGCCGTTGGCGAGGCATGAGCCATTCTACAACTTTCAATCGCA
>JBOGJZ010000014.1:0-6860 GCA_050745645.1 Terriglobia bacterium
GCGTAACCGTCCGCCGCAAACGCCGCCGCCTGCTCATGCCGCACCAGAAGGTGGCGAATTCCCGCACTATAGAGGGCGTCATAAAGCGGCAGAACTGCGCCGCCAGGCAGGCCGAAAACCACCTCGACTTTTTCTTGTTTCAAACTCTCCAGCAAAATCTCTGAACCTGTGATTGCGCTCTCCATTGCCTCTACCTCCCCTGATAAAACGGGTTAGTCTACCTAACCGACCAGTCGGTAGGTAGTGTAGGAAACTTCTCTATGGGAAGTCAAGATAAAAAATTCGCCACGGCTGGCACGACAACCTTAGCAGTTTGTTGAAAAACTCACTCAGCCTGTCATCCTGAGGAGCCGAAGGCGACGAAGGATCTCGCGAGTCCTTAAAAATAGCAAAAGCAGATTCTTCGCTCCGCTCAGAATGACAGGGGCGGAACGTTTTTCAAAAAACTGTTAGAAGAGGCGCACGCAAGTATCTTGGGAGGTAAGCTGCCTCGATCCCATAACCTCCTTGCAGATAATGATGGACAAACCATGTGGAGAAGTCCACAATCAATAGCAGGGTGATCTACTCAAGTTACCCTTCGGCCCTCCTGAACCTAGTGGGGTTAGCTGTGACCGGTCTACCTTACTGGTAACCATCAGACAGGTTGCCATGCTTGCTTGGCTGCTCTGTTCCTGCATGAGCTGCTCTGCGGAGGTAACGATGTCGGAAAGAAATGGTGACAAGTCCAGATTTGGCCGGGAACGCCGAGCCAAGATTTTACGGCGAAAGCGCATCCGGGAATTGCGCCAGGGATCAGAAACAAACCAACACGGCGCCAAATCATTAAAGGTAGAAGCGGCTGCCCAGCGCAGCATTTTCTCAAGAAAAACTGCCTTGAGCATCTAGGTGTTTCGAGGAACGTAATTTTCATCGGGCAGGCCTGAGGGCCGCCTAATATGGAGGATCGAATGGCAACTAAACTTTATGTAGGGAATCTTCCCCATAGCGCTACAGACGGTATCCTCAGCGACTATGTCACCAATGCCGGCTTTCAGGTGGCTTCGGCAATGGTTATTCGCGACAAGATGACCGGACAGTCGCGCGGCTTTGGATTCGTCGAACTCGCGCCCGGCGAAGACCTGCAGCGGGCAATTGGAAGCTTGAACGGCGCCGATTTCGAGGGCCGGCCATTGACGGTTAACGAGGCTCGCCCACAGGAGCGCAGCGGTTTCTCAGGCTCAGGACAAGGGCGTGGCGGAGCGGGAGGCGGCCGTGAACGTTTCGGGCGCCGGCGCGACTACTGAATCGAGGGATCCCATGAAGCTGAAAACTGGACAATACGTCCGCCACTTGAGGTTTGGGTGGGGAGCAATCGTGGAGTGCGACCGCGACCAGACGATGGTGTATTTTAGCACGGTTGGCATTAAGAAGTTTGTAACATCCCTGACAACTTTTGCTGTGGTTCAGGATAAAACGCCCGCGAAAAAGCACGCGCCTGCCCGTGCCGCGCGTTAACCGGAACCTCCGTCGCCCCATCCCCAGGTCTTTGTGGCGGAATAAGCCGGTGGTGGGTTTCGGTCATCCTTACACGATTCGGGGGGCCAAAAACCCACGTCACAAAAAAGCGTGACGTGGCTACCGGCTGGCCAGCCCTTTTGCTACCCGCCTAAATTTCCGAAATGCCGTTGACAGTTTTAGCTGGTCCGGTTTAATCTGATACTTCAATTATGGACGCTGTGCTGAGACATCACCGCCATCCTCACTTTAGCTTCAGGGTGTTGTGTCAGCGAGCGGCTGCGTAAAACACGCGCAAAGTTGAGAACGAAGCCCGCTGGCGCTGAAGGTCAGCGGGTTTTTTATTTTTAGGAGGATGCCGGAAAGCCTTCAGGGTGTCATTCTGAGTACAGCGAAGAATCTATGTCTCACGCCTGGCACGACATGCGGAGACCGACCGTCACATCATGGAGGAATGGATGGAACTGAAATACCAGGACGGACTTATTCCCGCCATCGTTCAAGAGCCGAAGAACGGCAAGGTTCTGATGCTCGGATACATGAACGGCGATGCGTTTGAAAAAACTGTAGAGACCGGCTACGTCACTTTTTTCAGCCGCAGCCGTCAGAAGTTGTGGACCAAGGGTGAACAATCCGGCCACCGGCTGGCTGTGCGTGAAATCCGCGTTGATTGCGACGAGGACGCGCTTCTCATCGAAGCCGAGCTGAGCGGCGCGGGATGCTGCCACAAGGGATACGAATCCTGCTTCTTCCGCCGCGTCACACCGGAAGGCGAAAAGGTGATCGAGCCAAGACAGTTCGATCCCGATGAAATTTACAAAAAGAGTTGACCTATTGATTCTGTGAGCCGAGTTCCATTCCCGCTTTCGCGGGAATGACAGCGCCGTTGACCCGCTGATTCAATGAATCGATCCTTTCAGGAGGTTGTTGGATGAAATTGAAGCTGGGAATCCCAAAAGGGAGCTTGCAGGAAGCATCCATTCAGCTCTTCAGGCGCGCCGGCTATGAGATTACGGTGAATCCGCGCTCCTATTTTCCGCACATTGACGATGACGAGATCGAGTGCATGTTGATCCGGGCCCAGGAGATGGCTCGCTACGTCGAGGATAAAGTCTTGGACGCGGGTCTTACCGGCAAAGACTGGATCATGGAGAATGAGGCCGGCGTGGTGGAGGTGGCCGACCTCATTTACGCCAAGCAGACGCTGGGAAAAGTCCGGTGGGTGCTGGCTGTGCCGGAACATTCTTCGATCAAGAGCGTGAAGGACCTCGAAGGGAAAGTCATTGCTACGGAGCTCGTGCAGGTCACGCGGCGCTATCTTGAACAGCACGGGGTAAAATCCAAGGTCGAATTTTCCTGGGGCGCGACCGAGGTCAAGCCGCCGGTGCTGGCTGACGCCATTGTGGAAGTGACCGAAACCGGCTCTTCATTGCGCGCGAACGGCCTTCGCATCGTGGAAACAGTACTTGAATCGAACACCAAGTTTATTGCCAATCATCAGGCTTGGGCTGACCCGGAAAAGCGCCGCAAGATGGAGACCCTGGTCATGCTCTTAAAGAGCGCTATTGATGCGGCGGGCAAAGTGGGCTTGATGATTAACGTCCGGAAAGTAGATCTTGAGAACGTGCTGAAAGTTCTGCCCGCGCTCAAACGGCCCACCATTTCTGATTTAAGCGAATCGGAGTGGGTGGCGGTCAACACGGTGGTCGATGAGAAAACGGTGCGGGAAATCATTCCGCGATTGAAGGCGGCCAACGCTCAGGGCATTGTTGAATATCCTTTGAGCAAGATTGTGATGTAATGTTCACGCTCATCCGAAGCCAAGACGCAGCAGCGCTCGCGCGCCTGGAAAAAAGGCGGCAAACGCAGGAAGCGGAAACCGGAAAGACGGTGCGCCGGATCGTGGAGGACGTCCGGCGGCACGGTGACGCAGCCCTCATCCGCCTCACGCGAAAATTCGACCGGATCGATCTCCGGCGCGACGGGTTTATAGTGACGCCGAAAGAGGTGCGCCTCGCTTACGAATGCGTGGGCAGGGATTTTATCTCAGCGGTGCGGCAGGCGGCGCGCAACGTCCGCGCAACGGCCCGCCGCCAACTGCCGCGCGAATGGATGGCCGTGACGAGTCCGGGCGTTCAGGTGGGCCAGATCGTGCGGCCACTCGACCGCGCCGCCTGCTACGTTCCTGGAGGCCGCTTTCCCCTTCCCTCAACCGTCTTGATGAGCGTGATCCCGGCTCAAGAGGCAGGAGTAAGAGACATTATTGTGACGTCTCCCAAGCCCGCGGCGGCGGTGATCGTCGCAGCAGATTCACTGGGAATTACAAAGATATTCCGGCTGGGCGGCGCCCAGGCGATCGCGGCCTTCGCATACGGGACCGAGAGCGTGCCGCAGGCTAATAAGATCGTAGGCCCCGGCAACCGCTTTGTTGCGGCGGCGAAAAAACTGGTGGCGGGCGGCTGCGGCATCGATTTCGTAGCCGGTCCGACGGAGCTGATTGTCGTGGGCGCCAAGGGGCGGTCCGCCTGGATCGCGGCGGACCTTGTCGCTCAGGCCGAGCATGACCCGGACGCCTCCGCCATTCTGGTTACTCCGTCGCTGAAAATGGCGCTCTCAGTGCAGCGGGCTGCGCAACGAATATTGAAACGGCTCCATCTTCCCGCGGCTTCCCTGGCCCGCCATGGAATTATTCTGCTGACGCGCGACCTGGAGGAAGCGGTGGATTGGGCCAACCGCCTGGCGCCGGAGCACCTCACGCTGCTCGAAGACGCCGCCCCTTATTTGGAGCGCATTCAGTCTGCAGGCGCCATTTTTCTTGGGAGCTACAGCGCCGTCGCTGCAGGCGATTACGCTTCCGGCGGCAATCACATTTTGCCGACGGCCGGAGCGGCGCGCCTGCGTGGCGGCTTAAGCGCGGCGGATTTCGTGAA
This sequence comes from Terriglobia bacterium, assembly GCA_050745645.1. Lineage (GTDB taxonomy): Bacteria > Acidobacteriota > Terriglobia > UBA7540 > UBA7540 > RH2-MAG17b. The sequence continues at coordinate 4,428 of JBOGJZ010000014.1, forward strand.
AACTATTTCCGTCCAGCGCCTGAGCAGGAACGGGCTTTCTGGGTTGCGCCGCACGATCGTGACCCTGGCGGAGGCTGAAGGATTGACGGCCCACGCTTATTCGGCGAACGCGAGGTTTGAGAATGATTCGGGCTCGTGAGGCTGTGGAAAGGCTGCAAAAATACCATCCGCCTCTCGAAGGACGAGGCGGGTTGCTGCGTCTCGATTTCAATGAAAACACCGTCGGCTGCCCGCCGGGCGTGGTGCGGGCGTTCAGGCGCGCCATCCAGCCGGAGTGGTTTGCGCGCTACCCGGAATACGAGGAGGGGCGGCAGGTTCTCGCCGGCTATTTCGGCGTATCGCCGGAGGAGATGCTGCTGACCAACGGCGTGGACGACGCCATTAAACTGATCTGCGACACGTTTGTCGATCCGGGCAATTTGATGGCGATCCCTTCTCCCACTTTTCCCATTTATCAGTTCTTTCACGACTTGGCGGGCGGCAGGACGCGCCTCATTCACTACGACGAAAACCTTCAATTGCCGGTCAAGGAATTCATAACGAAAGCAGGCAAGCGAACGCGCTGGGTGGCGCTCGCGAACCCGAACAATCCGACCGGAACGCTAATCCCAAGGCACGACCTCAAAACCATTCTGGAGGCTATGCCGCACACTCTGATACTGGTGGACGAGGCCTACTTTGATTTTTCAGGACTCACAATTCTGCCGTGGATCCGCCAATATCCCAACTTGATTGTGAGCCGCACGTTTTCAAAGGCGTTCGGGCTGGCCGCCATTCGCACCGGTTTTCTCTTTACCAACCGCCGGATCGCGGACTTGTTGCGCCGCGCCCACGCCGCCTTCGCCGTGAATGCGGCGGCGCTTGCCTGCGCACTGGAAGCCATCCGGCACGAGGATTACGTGCGGCGTTACGCCAGGATGGTCATCCGCAACCGCGAGCGTTTTTGCCGCCAGCTTGAAAGCATGGCGATACCCTATGCCCCGAGCGCCTCCAACTTTGTGCTCACTCGCGTGGGGCCGCGCGCGCATGAGATCGCCATGCGGCTGCGCCACGAAGGAATCCTGGTGCGCGATTGGAGTTACGATCCTCATCTAAAGGGGTACTTGCGCATGACGGTTGGAACCACAGCGCAAATGAAGCGGCTCACCGAAGAGATCGACCGGCTTCGCCACCTCATCGAAACCCGCGACGGCTCTGGCGCATGGCGCGATCTCATCAGTTATTCTCCGACCGGGTGGTTCGCATGAAAGCCCGCGTAGCCCGGCTGCACAGAAAGACCGCTGAAACCGATATCGCGGTGCGGCTGAATCTGGACGGCGCCGGCCGCTATCAGGTTTCAACCGGCATCCGTTTTCTGGACCATATGCTGGAACTCTTTGCGCGCCATGGCGGCTTCGATCTTGAGCTTCATGCCAAGGGCGACCTGGACGTGGACCAGCATCATACCGTGGAGGACTGCGGACTGGTCTTGGGGCAAGCGGTGCGGCAAGCGCTCGGCGATAAAAAGGGGATCAATCGAGCCGGGTATTTCATCATGCCTATGGACGAAGCGCTGGCCGTGGCCGCGGTGGACCTTAGCGGAAGGCCCTATTTGGTGATGAACGCTTCTCTCCGGGCAAGCCGCGTCGGAGACCTTGACACGGAGTTGGTTGAGGATTTTTTTCAGGGCTTCGCCTCCAGTGCGCGCGCTAACGTGCACCTGAAGCTGGTCTACGGGCGGTCGAGCCACCACGGAGTGGAGGCCCTCTTCAAAACCTTTGCCCGCGCCTTGCGCTATGCCTGCTCGCAGGACAAACGGCTGAAAACCATGCTGCCGAGCACGAAGGGGCTTCTATGATCGCCGTCGTTGATTACGGCGCGGGCAACACCGGTTCTGTGCTGAAAGCGGCGCGGTATCTAGGATACGCCGCTGAGCGCATCGAGCGCGCCGAATCACTACCGGGCGCAGAAAAGATCATCCTGCCGGGTCAAGGTCATTTCGGGTCCATGATGCGTGCTCTCAACGAGCGTGGAATGGCGCAGGCGCTCCGGTCGGCGATCGGCGATGGCAAACCCTTTCTCGGCATCTGCCTGGGTTTGCAGATGCTCTATGAGGGCAGTGAAGAAGCCCCTGACGCTGCCGGGCTTGGTCTGCTCGCGGGGCGCGTGCAACGGTTTGAGGGCGTCTTCAAGGTGCCCCATGTCGGCTGGAACCAACTCAAGACGCTCCGCCCGGCTCGCCTTTTGCAGGGTATCGCCCCCGGAAGCTTTGTCTACTACTGCCACTCTTACTACGGACCTGTCACGCCGGAGAGTACGGCCACGACAGAGTACGGGCAACAGTTTTCAGCCGTCATGGAGATGGGTAGTGTGTGCGGCGTGCAGTTTCACCCGGAAAAATCCGGCGCCGCCGGACTGAAAGTGCTGAAGAATTTCTTGTCGAGTTGCTGACAG
>JBOGJZ010000015.1:0-8422 GCA_050745645.1 Terriglobia bacterium
GGATCGAACCGTGACGCCGTCCTCCGAGGCCGTGGAACGGAGCATCAACAATGAGAAATTTGTGCGAAAATGGCGCGCGAAAATAGGCGTTTCGGGTCTTTCGCGCGTGGCGGCTACAAGGGCGTTAATCGTACCCGTTTGCTGGTCCCCGCGCTGTAGGCTGTAACCAAAACTGGCGTTGCCTTTCCAGTCTTGCCAGAGCTTGGCGTGATGCTCCATGAGCGACGTATAATCCGCCTGCGTCAGTATTGTGCTGACGCTGGAAGCCGCAACCTCCTGCGTTTTGCCGTTCTTCGTAACTTGCCAGTTGCCGGAAGGCTCCAGCGTGAGTTGGCCCTGGACGGTAGACCCGGATGGTTCGACAACAACTCCGGGCTTGGAAGAGGAAAAGGACGCTACCTTTGAGATCGGGATTGTCAATTCGCCGAGAGTATCTGACTTAAAGGTGATGCTGCCATTTTTGACTGACTCCCATTGCCCGACTAGCCGCTCGCCATTCTTAAGCGTTACGACGTCGGCCCTGCCAGCAGCAGTTACGAGAATGATGATCACGATCAGATATGCGAGACGCTTCATTGGTTTCTCCTTGAGCGGCGTGAGAGTGTCTTGTCTCAGAATATAAGCGGATTTCCAAAAAAACGATCTTAGTGAAGTCCTGTGTGTAGGAGTGCATAGAGGCGCCTCTGGGCCTTCTGCCAGCCAGGCATAGAATGCGCTTGCGCACTGCGGCTGCGCATCTCCTGGCGAGGAAGGAGTGGTCGCTTAGGTTTTCTCCAGCTTTTCGATCAACACAAGGACAACGGTGGCAACGGTGACTACGATCTGCAACAATCGCTTGATGTTTTTCAGGTCAGGCATGGCGCCTACACTCCCATTTGAATCGGATGGAGCCAATCACTTTTTCATTATAACCCTCCAGGGATAAGAGTTTTATTTCTCCTTCACGGCCGGAAATCTGCATGAGCGCGCAACAGCGGGGCAGGGAGAAGCGCTTTTTACCCGCGCTTCCTGGATTGACGAAAAGCGTCCGCTTTATCTCAAAAAGTGCGGGCTGGTGGGTATGCCCGAAAATGACCACCCTGGTAGCTGGGTCGAAGTTTCTTAGGAAGCGCTCTCGAGATCCCGCGCCTGCTTTATCAGCAGAGTAGTTGACCATCGTCCACGCTTCTACCTGTGTCTGCGGCGCTGGAAGGATGTGAAGCATCTCCACTTGGAGGCCATCGAGCGCCATCACACGTCTGGGAGGCAAGCCCAGCTCCGGAGGATCCACGTTGCCGCGCACTGCATGCGCTGGGGCAATGGATTCAAGCTCGTCCAGCACCGGGCGCGAACCCACGTCGCCGGCATGGAGAATGCGATCTACGCCGGCCAACAGCGAGGTCAGTCGAGAATCGAAATAGCCGTGGGTGTCGGAAACGATCCCGATCTTCATGCAGGGCAGGCTTGCAGCGCGGTCCAGCGGTGGAAGTTTTAATCCTGGGAAAGCCACAATGCGCAGCTACTTTTCTTCCGGGGAAACAGTCTGTTCCAGCAGCTTCCGGCTCGTTGCGCATTCTGGATCCGCGAGCCGGCATGCCACAATGCTCTGCGAGCAGCCGCAGCCGCATTGCTCCATGTTGATGCGCAAAAGCGCCCGGCTTCTGGCTGGGGCGGGCAGAGATTTCAAGCCTGGGTCCGGGAGGTTGGTCACATTAGTTGGCACGAAGGCATGGCCGGTCGCACAGCCTGGCGGGGAAGCAACCAGGGGCGCTGGCAAAAATCTGGTTTTGGAGGGTGAAAATGAGAGGACCAGCGCTGCAAGCATCGCCAGCACTACACCCAGCAGCGCCATCGACGCTCGTGAAGGCCCTGGTTGAGAACTGGCGCTTGCTCCGGTCTGACCCTTTTGCGAAGACATCTGATTAAAAGCGCCGCGCAAGCGGGCTTGTGATCACCGCCGGCCTCGCTGCCTCAACAGATTGCCGAACTCCTTCTGGAGTGCAGAAGTTTGCTTCGTCTTCCAGGAGAAAATCTTGCTTCGCGCCCGGCAAGTTCACCTCTCTATTCACCAGCACGCGGGCCCACGCGGGCAACACCCGTTACCCTAAATCTTCGGATTGGCTTTTTCAAATTTATCGAGCGCTGCCTTAGCCAGGTCGCGGCTTTCCGAACAGCCTGGGTCCGTCCTGCGGCACTCGAGAACACTCCGCTTACACCCGCAATCGCAAGCCTTGGCTGCTAGCGCCTTCTCGTATTGAGCGACGTCGGTCGCGCTGAGTTTGGTCAGATCGACTCCGGGAACCTGGGAGTTCACTTCCGCGGGAGTTTCCACGTCGATCGGCGCCGACTCTCCCGCCGGCCTGAATTTGGCGGCCGCGGCGCCGGCAGGTGAAGCCAACAGATTTTTGATTTCTACTACGAAGCGCTGTTCGTCCACTGCTCCCGGAACCTTATCGTAAATTCGGCCATCCCGCCCGATCAAAAAAGTAGTCGGCAACCCGATGATGCCGCCATACAACCCTGCCAACTGGCTGTTCCCCATCGCCACCGGATAATTCATGTTGAACTGCTTGTAAAACGCGAGCACCGGAGGCACGCTGTCATCCATCGAGATGCCAATCACCTGGAAACCTTCGCTGCCGTATTGGCGCTGCATCTGGATGAAACCTGGGATTTCCATCCGGCACGGACCACACCAAGTCGCCCAGAAATCAAGCAAAACCACTTTGCCGCGGTAGTCCGCGAGGCTCAGTTTGTGGCCGAACACGTCTGTTAGAGAAAATTGAGGGGCAAGCGGATTCTGGCCGGCCGAGGCGCTCTGATTCGCCTGCACAGGCGCAATCCAGTAATGGTCGGCCGCATAGAGCCCAATGATGATGATCACCGCCGCGATAACGAGCAGAGTGATCTTAGTTTTTTTGACCATCTTCAATTCTCCTTGAAATAACGCCGCGTGCTAACCCTAGTTCCTCCCAAACTCTTATTGTACTCGTCACCGCCTCCAGCCGAAACGCTCAAGATCCAGTCCGGCGCGCTCCTCCTCGCGCCCACACCTCATCCGGCGCCACCCGAGGCCGCTTCCTATCACGGCGCAACCGGTATGCCAGGATGAGGCCGGTGGCGAAAGCGAAAATCGCAACTAACTGCGCGGTTGAAAGAGCGCCGTGGAAAAAGAATCCGCGATCCGGATCGCCACGATAAAGTTCCAGGAAGAATCGTGCCACGGCATAGAGCATCATGTACATTACAAAAATCTGGCCATCCCACTTTTTGCGGCGGTAAAAGATCATCAGGATGATGAAGATGATCAACGTCAGCGCAGACTCAAACAGTTGCACAGGATAGAGAGGAATGCCCAATGGCACGCCCACGGTGGCATTCGCATAATGGCTTGTGAACACGACGGCTAACGCTGAATGGTAGGCCGGTTTCCCATAGTCATCTCCAGCCGCAAAGCAACCCCACCGGCCGATGCATTGACCTATAGCCACAGCCGGCGCAAAGACGTCAAATACCTTGAAAAGAGGTAAATGCCGGGTTTTGACGTACCAAATTGCAAATAGGGTGGCGCCGATGAATCCGCCGTAAAATCCGCCGCCTGCTTCAAGCGTGCTCAAGCTTAAGATTTGGCCGGGATGGGCCACGTAGAACCGCCAGCCGGTCAAGATCATGTAAATTTTCGCGCCGATAAGTCCGCTGATGATCAGCCACGTGCTGAAGTCCACCACCTGTCCGGTATCCAACCCTTCCCGTCGGCCAAGACGAATTGCAACGTAAAGGCCGGCGAGCAGCGCGAGCGCAAGGAGGAAACCGTAAGTGGGCAATTGAAGCGGCCCTAGCCGCAGCAAGATTGGATGCATAAATCTTACCGATTAGAACCGGTCGTTTTTATAGCGTGAACCGATTTAGAAAACCCAAGTACCCGGAAAGTATCGTGAAACGGTTCAGCGCAATCAAAACACCTATGAAAATCAGCAGAACGCCTGATCCGACTTCAACAGCGTGGAGATGGCTCTTGAAGCGGCCATAAAACTTCAGGAATTTGCCCAGTCCCAGGCTTGTGAGCAGGAATGGAATCGCCAAACCCGCCGAATAGATCGCCAGCAGGAACATGCCTTGAAACACGGTGTCTCGAGTGGCGGCAAGGGCTAGGATGCCCGCCAAAATGGGACCTATGCACGGCGTCCATCCGAAAGCGAACGCAAATCCCAATACGAACGCCCCCGCCAAGCCACGCCGCGGCGCACCCGAGTTTAGCCGGGCATCGCGATAAAGAAGCGGGATTTTGATCAAACCGGTTAAATGCAATCCGAAAATGATAATCACAGCTCCGGCGACCACGTTGAATAGCGTGCGCCGTGTGTCCAGAAAAGCTCCGACCGCAGTGGCCGATGCGCCAAGGCTTATGAAAACCACAGAAAATCCGATCACAAAAGCCACGGCATTCCGTAACACCCGGGCCAGCAACTCGGCTTGGTTACCCCCGCGCAACTCTTCCATTGAGGCGCCGGACAACATGGACATATAGCCGGGTACTAATGGCAGAACACAAGGTGAGAGAAAAGATACGAGCCCTGCCAGTAGCGCGATCGGCAAGCTGAGCTGATGGGTCATCACTTATGCTATTCTCCCTATCTCTGGTTGCGTTGGATGCTCAAATCGACCCTTCGTTACAGACTTCGGCTTTACACCATCCAGAGATCCCGCCGGTTTTTGCAAAGGGACAAAGGTTCGAGCTGTTGCCCGTTCCGCGGCAGAGATGGCTCAACAATTTTCTCTCGGCTTATCGAGCAGTGTGGTAGGTCAATTTGACGGATGTAGAAGCGAGTTTCTCCCACCAAATGGCGGCGTCAAGACGCCTCTACATCAAACTGGCCCACTACATCGAGCAAGAACGCCTTGATTCATTTTAACTCTGAAGTTTATCATAAGGATAAGTTTGTGCGCCTGCCCGGCGGTAAGCCCTTAGCGTCATGTAACCGAACAAAGCGGTCCGTTCGATGGCTTGTCATTCCGAGGGCGGCGAAGAATCTCTCTTTACGTAACCACCGCCTCAAGGAAGAATAATACTTCGCGGAGTTCACCCTGAGCGAAATACGGAGATTCTTCGCGGAGTTTATCGTGAGCCTCTTCGCTTCGCTCAGAGCGATTCGAATAGGAGCGAATCGGCTCAGAATGACAAACACAGGAGCGAACTGGCTCAGAATAACACTGACGCATTTTGACATGTGATTACGTATGCCGCTTATGCGGCGCCATGGTTGTGTCTCACACAAGCGCGCTCGCATCGTTAGCAGGAATAAAAGTGGAAGGATACACTCTTGTTACGAGCGATTATTTTCGATTTTGACGGCGTCATCGTGGATAGCGAGCCGGTTATTCTGGAGCTTACCCAGCAGATGGCGGCTCGCGAGGGCTGGAACCTGAGTGCCGGCGAGTACTACCGCGATTATCTCGCGCTCGACGACCGGGGGATCGTGGAACACCTGTTTCATAGCCACGGAAAGCAACTCGATCCTGAGCGCCGGAACGAGATCCTTGAGTGGAAAATTGCGGCGTATCGCCAGGCGATCCGCAATGGGCTTCCTACTGTCCCAGGCGCAGTGAAGTTTGTGGAGCGATGCCGATCCTCGGGATATCACCTGGCTATCGCCAGCGGAAGCCTGCGGGAGGAGGTGGAACATCTACTTAAAAAGGCGGGCTTACGTGAGTATTTCAGCGCGCTGGCCACGGCGGAGGATTCTGAAAGCTCCAAGCCGCACCCCGGCGTTTATTTGAAAGCGGTCGGTGGATTGCAGCGGCTGAGTGCATTTCGAAAAAAGCGCCTGGAACCGGAGGAATGCCTGGCTATTGAAGACGCTCCAGCCGGAGTTGACGCTGCGCACGCCGCAGGCCTGAAGTGCTTGGCTGTCACTTATAGCCAGCCGCCCGAGCAATTGAGCCATGCGGATTGGATTTTCCAGAGTTTTGCCGCGATAGATTTGGAGAAGATCGCTGGGAGCTACTGAACTGCCCGCACGCTTCTCAGAAGAATTGGTGAAGGCTAGTGACGCCCGCCGGCCGTGAGCATCGCAGGCGCCGCTTTGGTCATGCGCTCATTACCTCTTACCGCGCGGCGGTGGTCCGCGATAAGGGCCAGCATCGCATTCCGGTCCAACTGTTGGCTACTGACCGAGCAAAGCGATAGCGCGTGCATCGACTTGACAAACTCGTGCGTGCGGCGTTGATTCTCGCTCATGGCCATCGGCTCGGCTGTCCTACGGTACGCCCACGTCCAGTCGGAAACCCAGCGCACCAATGGCGCATTGGGACGAAGTGGACCACGCTGCAAAGGATCATCAGGGTTGAGCAGCATCGAAAGGCAACCGGGCGCCGTAAGGAAAACCAGCCGCCCATTACGTAGCATAGCGTCCGGCCGCAATCCGCCTTGATTGAGGTCCTGAGCCAGTTCGCGAAGAAAGCGAGCCCCCGCCATGGCCACCACCTGCTGGCCGATTTGTAGCCCCTCAACCACAAACTGCGCAACTTGCATTAGGCTGGAATCATTGCGAACTACTATGCGGCAGCAAGGTAGAGGCTTTGCCCCTTCTACGCCGGCGCCATCGAGGGTTAGCATATAAGTTATTCTCCCTAGCCAAAATAGTAATGTCAATCAACTTCTTGGCGCTGGCTTCGGTTGAAGAGGGCTAACGAGGCGCCCCAGCGGCACGGAAATGGACGCCAATGGTTCAAATGAATGTCAAGGCGGCTGTGCTGAAGATGCAGAACGCGCCGTAGCCAAGGCTTATCCCAAGCACAGAACCTGCGATCACGTCGCTTAAGAAGTGCATGCCTAGCGCGATCCTGGACATTGCAATGCTAGCTGCAAAGAATAGCAGCAGCCCCATCAGGTCAGGATAAAACATGCCCACGGCAATGGCTACGGCGAAGGCCGTGAGCGTGTGACCGGAGGGAAAAGAGAACTGGTCTGGAGGGGCTATCCTAGCCCACTGGTGGGGTTCGAGGGCACAAGGCCGCTTGCGCCCGCTCGCCTTCTTCAGGGCGCGGAACAGAATGATACTCGCGGTCGCAGCCAGCGCTGCGGCTGCAACGGCTGCGAAGCGGCCAGGTCCCCCAACGCTCAATAAAATCGCGCCCAAGGCATACCACAGCCAGCCGTCTCCAAGCCGGGTGGCGCAAATCATCCACCACCGGAACCAGCGCGGCGGCCGCCAGCGGTTTACCCGCCGCATAAGCCTATGATCGCGCCTCTGAATGTACCCTCGAACTGTTCGTGCCGCTGTTATGCCCATGATTCTCTCACGCCTGGCAGGCAAGACCGCTTCGCCATGGACCGAAATCTGTCTTCCTGTCCGCGCCGTCCAGGAAAAGCATGACTATTAATTTTGGCACGTAATCACCGGAGGCGCAAACGGCGTGACGAACTGGTAGAGCGCCCTCATCCGGAGCGGCGGGGAAAGGCGCCGCGCCGCCGGCAAAACTTGCAGCGCAGCATTCGCAGTTTAACGCTGTGGGACTTCCCAGGGGTCATGCGTGAGCATGGTAGAAAGACCACAAGGTCAAAGATCAGACCCCGTGCTACAGCGTCAGGTCGTAATTTGCGGCTAAGACTGGAACCGCAGTGGGGAGTAGGGCTGTAAAGAAAGCGGCGGCGATCCGGTCAGAATTAATTCGGCGACGAGACGGGCGGTGATTGGCGTCAACAGGATTCCGTTGCGAAAGTGTCCCGTGGCAAAGACAAGGTTGCTCCGCTTTCCGCGGCCGAGGATCGGCCGGTGATCGGCGGTATCTGGCCGCAGTCCGGACCAGGCGCGGCAGAAGCGGAGATTAGCAATCTCAGGGGTGAGGCGGCGCGCCCGCTCCAAAATGGAGAGCAGCCCACCCACGGTCACAGCCTTTTCAAATCCAGAATATTCCATCGTACTTCCTACTATGAGCCGGCCACCCGAGCGTGGAACGCAGTAAAAATGCCCTGCCCGCACCGTGAAAGGGAAGCCCTCAGCGCCCTCAAGCTCGATCATCTGACCCCGGCATGGCTTGACAGGCAGCCGCAAATCCAGAGTAGCCGCCAGCTCGCCCGACCATGCACCCGCAGCGAGCACAAAGTAGTCCGCTGAATAAGAAGCTGGAGCTTGCCCCGGTCCGCTCTCGACGCTAATGCTTTCAATGCGTTCGCCCGTGGCGTTGAATCGAGCCATCGGGCTGTGAGCGTGAAAGGCTACGCCCACAGCCCGGCACGCTTTGTGTAATGCAGAAACGAGCAATTCGTTATTCAGCCAAGCGTCATGCGCCAGAAACAGGCCGCTAATCACGCAAGGTGAAACTTGCGGCAGCCGGCGGCGCACCTCATCGCCAGAGAGCTTTTCTACGGCAAGCCCAAAACGCGTTTGTCCTTCGTAGATTTGTTCAAGCTCACGCGCTTCATCCTCATCAAAAGCCGCCA
>JBOGJZ010000016.1:0-3062 GCA_050745645.1 Terriglobia bacterium
TAGCTGCCGTCTTTCAAGAACAGCTTGATTTGCGCCTGGCACGGTACGGCAACCGCGACAAGGAAGAAGGCAAGCGCGGTATTACGGAACGAAGGCTGTAAGAATCTCACGGCTTCATGCTATCGCTCAGGGTTGTGTGTTTCAATTGCCGGTATCGCGTACGAGTCTGCGTGACAACTGCGGCCGCAGCGGCAATTGTCACGCAGACTCGTAACCCGAGCGGGTGGTACGCGGAGCAGCGTGTCATGCTGAGCCGGTCAGAAGGCATCGAATCCGCTTTTCGGTCAAAAGATCGCCATCGACCACAATCGCCACGACGCCCTTTGGCTCGCCGCCGACATCGACGGCGAGCCAGCTCGCGCCAGCCAGGCCAGTAACGAGGTCAGCCACCATGCCAGCCTCATGCTCTTGCCCCTGGCCGGCTGCCACTGTTGCCGTTGCCAAAGCAGTGGCCGCCGAGATCGCAAGATCGATGGCCATGACGGCCGGCGCTTGTAACCTACCTTGGGAAACCAGTTCGTTTGCGCGCTCTGCGAAAGCGACCCTCTGCTCTGCATCGAGCCAGTACGTACGCGCGGGCAAGCCCTGAAACCTCGGTCCCCGCCGCGCGAGCCGCAACCATTCTGTCAACGCCTCGTCGCCGGGGAAAAGCTGTTCCAACGTCTCATCCAACTGCTGGATGTCAGCGCCAGCTCCGGAAAGGGCCACGCAGACCAGCGGCCTGCTTCCAACTGCGAGCAGCGGCTGCAGGTAAGAAGCGAAGTCCGGAATATCGGCTGCGCCGCGCACTCCTGCTCGCTCGAACGCTGTAGCCGCCAAGCAATTGCCGAAATCGAACACTACACTGCCCATCGCCTTGATCTGGAGCATCGCCGTCACATGTTTGCCGATCGATTCGTAGGCTCGCCTGAGATAATCTTCCTGGTCGCGCTCGCGCAGATCTGCGGTCTGCTGCAGCGTTAAACCGCTCGGGATATAACCGTTCAATGGATCATGAGCCGCGGTCTCGTCTGTCAGGAGGTCAGGGCAGACGCCGCGCGCTGCGAGCTCTGGAAGCACATCGGCGCAATTGCCAGTTAAGCCCACGGAAATGGCTTCCTTGCGGCGGAGGGCATTCTTCAGTATCCGCAGCGCCTCGTCCAGGCTGTTCACGCAGTAATCGCAATATCCTGCGCGGACGCGGCGAGTTATTTTCTGAGCGTCGGCTTCGATGCCTAGGAAGGCCGCGCCATTCAGCACGGCCGCAAACGGCTGAGCTCCGCCGGCGCCGCCCAGCCCTCCGGAAATTATCAGCCTTCCGGCCAGACTCCCGCCGAAGTGAGTCCGCGCCGCAGCAGCGAACGTTTCGTAGGCCGCCGGCAAGACACCTTGCGCGCCAACCCACACCCAGCCCGCGGCGGACACTTCAGTGTGAATCGCCAAGATCGCTGACGGGTCTTCCTGGTTCGTGCTCCGGGAGCGCCTCAAAGTCACCACGCGAGGCGCTTCTTTGTCTGTTTGCAAGATACCGGCGAGCTTGCCGGAATCGATCAGCAGCGTTTTATCATCGTCGAGGCTGATGAGCGCCCTCACGATCTCGCGGGCTGAGACCATGTCCTGGGCTACTTTTCCCGCCGGGCCACAAGCAATTAACTGCTCCGGACACTCGGCTACAGCCGGATCCAGGCTATTCATCAGCATTCGGAGAGCCGCTTCCTGCTGCCAACTCCGGCAGTGAAGCCCGGCGCCAGCCGGAGCACGAACGGGACTGCTCAGGCTCTCTAGTTTCTTGTCTCGCAAAACCATTGGATAAGAACTCTCATGCAAAGGCGCCAAGGCGCAAAGCATCGCAAAGCGGGGTAGATAGGTAGAAGGTAGAGTTTATCGCTTTTGGAAATTCTGCGGCTCGTCCGTGAATCCATGAAGAAAAGCCGCAGACTTTCTGGAACACGAAAGTCTGCGCTACACCACTCAGGATGACAAGCAAAGGGATCAGTATCACAACGTGGGTTTTCAGAATCCTCTTAGCGCTCGCCGAGGCCGAGGCGTTCCTCGCCTGCATACACGACAAAGCGCTTGCCGCGCAAAAAACCCACCAGGGTAAGGCTTAGCTCGCGGGCCAGTTGCACGGCGAGGCTCGACGGAGCTGAAACGGAAGCCACCACCGGCACGCCAGACACCACGGCCTTTTGGATAATTTCAAACCCACCCCGGCCGCTTACAACCAGCACATATTCTGAGAGCGGCATACGGCCTTCGAGCAACGCCCAGCCCGCCACTTTGTCCGCGGCATTGTGGCGGCCTACGTCTTCACGGAGGACTACCAGATCACCGCGCGAGTCAAACAAGGCGGCAGCGTGCAGACCGCCGGTGCGGGAAAACACCGTTTGAGCCGCGCGCAGCCGCTCAACAAGCTGGCAAAGGACTTCCGGTGTGATTCTGAAATTGGGGTTTGGCGGCTTGACGCCGCGCACCCGGACAGACTCGATGGATGCTTTTCCGCAGATGCCACAACTCGAAGCCGCGAAGAAATTCCGTTGCACACGCTCGAGATCGAGTGCGATCTCCGGCGCAAGCTGAACGTGCACGATATTGCCACCGCTCTCTTTCCCGGAAGCGCTGCCGGCCCCGCCCGGCTGGATCCTGACCAGGCCATGCTCTGTCTCAGGGCAATGCTCGAGAACAAGAATCTGCTCGCGCCGGGTGATCAGCCCTTCGGTGAAAAGAAAGCCGGCGGCGAGCTCAAAGTCATGTCCGGGCGTGCGCATCGTGACGGTGAGCGGTGACGCACCCGCGCGGATCTGCAACGGCTCTTCCGAGGCCACCTCATCCTCGAAGCGGCGAACCTTTCCTTCCAGCCATTCCGAAACGGCAGCCGGCTCAATGCTGCGCTGGCGCTGCGACATGTGCGATTTCTTCTCCATGCGCTCCCACCTAGTACTTAGTGACGTAAGTCACCGTAATATTGCTTAAGGCTGACACGATGCACCACACGCTTGCGCCACTCGAACGGAGAGGCTTCCGTATTATAGACAGCCAAGAAGCGATCAATCGCCTCCCGGACTTGGCGGGGCGAGGTGAAG
>JBOGJZ010000017.1:0-3563 GCA_050745645.1 Terriglobia bacterium
GCTCTCGATACCGCTTTTGCCGCGCACGGAGACCAGTTGGCCGCCGCCATCGTCGAGCCCGTAGCGGGCAACATGGGCTGCGTACTGCCCCAAGCCGGGTTTTTGGAAAAATTGCGAGCGCTTACCGCGCGCCACGGGACCGCGCTGATTTTCGATGAGGTGATGACTGGGTTTCGCGTGGCCTACGGAGGAGCGCAGCAGCTTTACGGAATTACTCCGGATCTCACCACGCTTGGCAAAATTATCGGCGGAGGCTTGCCTGTTGGAGCCTATGGCGGCAAGGCGGAGATCATGGACCTGATCGCCCCTTCCGGTCCTGTCTACCAGGCAGGCACGCTTTCCGGCAATCCTCTAGCCGTGGCGGCAGGACTTAAGACGCTCGAGGTGATTCGCCGCCCTGGTTTTTATGAACATCTGGAGTCGCTTTCGGCAAAGCTCGCTGGAGGACTTGCGGCGCAAGCTCTCAAGGCCAGTGTGCCGCTCACCGTGAATCGCGCCGGCTCCATGCTGACCGCGTTTTTTACGGGGCAGCCGGTCACAGACTATGCCTCGGCGCGGCGGGCTGATACCGATGCCTTCGCGGCCTTCTTCCGGGCTATGCTCGCGCGTGGCGTCTACCTTCCGCCGTCGCAGTTCGAAGCGGCATTCCTCTCCGCCGCCCACTCTGAACAGGATATCGCTGGGACGTTGGAAGCCGCCGGGTCCGCCTTTCAAGCCGTGGCCGCTCGCGCGAGCATAAGTGAGCAGTCAGCGAAATCCTGATTGCGCACTTCTTGGCAGCGACTCCTCAATTAGCCAGCCGAGTGCGGTAACTACGCAGATCAGCTTCGGTGACCTGCTCGGGCGGGACAAGCTTGTAATGCTTTTCAGAGACAATGCTGATGCCCTCTTCCTCCTCCAGCTCAAATAATCCGATCACATCATCCTGCATGAACTGGGCGGCGCCAGGCACAAGGGCATTCTGGCAGGCAGGTGGCGCACACGTGAGGCTTTTGCCATGCGTGCGGAGCGAATAGCGTGGACTGAGTCATCAGCACGACACTTGCGAGACGCGCACACGTCACAAAAGGCACGATGTACGCGCCACGCGAAGTCAACAACAGACCCCTGCTATACGCTGACTTGAGCGATCGCAGCTTCCGCGGTCTCTTGCGGCGTCAAGCTCTTTTGCGCGTTACAAGGCGGTAGATATACGTCAGGATCACGGCGCCGATAATCGCGATGATGATCGTGTAAACCATGCCGCCTCGGCCTGCAAAGCCCAGGGCGCGCATGATGAACCCGCCGATCAGCGCTCCCACGATGCCAATCACGATGTCCATAAAGAAGCCGTATCCCGATCCCTTCATGATTTTCCCCGTAGCCCAACCTGCAATCAATCCCACAATAATCCACTCAATGATGCCCATAGCAGCCGCTCCTTAATTCGGGTTCCAGTGAACCCGTTGAATTTTTTCAGCAACAACAAGAACACGAATTAACTGGAGGCCTTCGCAGGCTCGAGCCCCAGAATGCGCGCGCGATAAAGGACGCCGGAGGCGATCCCCGCTACGCTGGGCACGATCAGGAACAGCCCAACCTGCGCAAGGGCCGTTCCGCCCACCAAGATCGCAGGACCAAAGCTTCGAGCCGGGTTAACAGAAACACCGGTGACGTTGATTCCCAGGATGTGGATCGCCACCAGCGTGATGCCGATCGCGATTCCTGCCATCTGGGTGGGAGCGCCACCCTGGGTTGATCCCAGAATGACAATCACAAAGATGAGGGTGGCGACGAACTCAAAAATGACGGCGGCCCTCACATCGTATCCTCCGGTGAAACTGACGCCCCACCCATCCTGGCCGAGGCCATTCACAGCCCTGCTATACCCGGCAATGTGGCCGCTGGCTATTGCCCAGAGCACCGCCGCGCCAGCAATACCGCCCAAAACCTGGCCGATAATGTACCCGATAAGGTCCTTGCCCTTCATGCGATGTGCGAAGAAAACTCCCAGGCTCACTGCAGGGTTGATGTGAGCACCGGAGACAGGTCCAATGCCGTAGCACATCGCAAGCTGAGCAAAACCAAAGGCAAATGCAATCCCTAGATTGCCTACACTTTTCCGGCAAGCACTACGGTCCCACAACCGAAAAGAACGAGCGTGAATGTCCCCACAAACTCAGCTATGTATTTCTTCATCGGGATGCGACTCCTTTTAGCCTGATATTTGGGTTAAAGCGTTCCACTTATATACACCAAATCGCGCCCAACTGCATCCTGAAAAATTGTGAACAGAGGACTATTGCATAGAGCGCTCCACCAGCTACTTCTTACGATTGAGGTGAACCATGGCCTCGCGCCAAATCGCCGCCGGACGTGGCGGTAGCCAGTTTAGGGTGGCAGGTCGTTTGCGCTTCATAGTATGTTGAACAATGAATGATTTGGTTGCGAAGCGCGCCTGTAGCTCAGCTGGATAGAGCGGCAGACTTCGAATCTGTAGGTCGGGGGTTCGAGTCCCTCCAGGCGCGCCACTATTGTGGCGGTGCAGGGTTCGTGTCAAAAAGTTTGCAGGGTTCGCGTCAAAAATGAGAAAGTTTACAGGGATCGTGTCACTGACGAAGGGAAGATACACCAGGAGTAATGGCAGTCAGGCGGGGCAAAAAAGCAGCCGTCAGGCCTTCGGGTTGGGAATCATGCTGTCACCTTCGGGGTACTTGCTCTCGCTTTCATTCTCTCCCGCCAAATCCGCGCCGATTCTGCATTCGCTCGCTTGTAAAAGGAGGGACGGCACTCGCGCTCTTCAGTGTAGAAAACTGTCCCGCAGGCTTCGCTTGGGCAACGCACACGGCGAAGCCTGCGAGGCGTTTCCGCGACGGGAGTCCGCAACCCTCGATCTCGTACCGCATTTTGGGCAAGTCATCGGTCCACTCCTTCAGTGAAACAAGAGACAACGGAGAGCTGTTGCTACCGGTGCTGAGTCCGGTAGAGGAGAGAGGTTGATGAGGCCTCACAGCTCTCCGCCATGGCGGCGCTGCAGGACAGAGGCTGCAGCGCCAAACCCGCAATTAACCTCTAAAGCACCGCCGTAGCGGCTGCCTCTTCCTGCTGCGCGCCCTCTTCCAAAAGCTCTCGAAGCTGCGCAATGACGTTGCCCTCTAGATAATCCACGGCGTCCTTCGCGAGTAGTTCAGAGGCTCGCTCATCACTCAGCTTAAGTACGGAGCCACGTTTGTACAGGCCGCAATCTGCCAATGTTTCTTCGAGCGTGAGCGTGTCCGTGGTCACGACATACTCCTTGCCGCGCTCCGCGCCCGTAAACCGGCGATGCCAGCTTTCGCTCGCCTGCGCCACGTCCTCGGGCAGCGAAGCAAGAAGCGACACGAAACGGCCCTCGTCCAAGTCGGCCCTCAGGTCAATTGCGTCCGCTGCGGCGCGCATCTTGGCGCTCAACTCCGCGCGGCCGTCCAGAAGTTCTCGAAGCTGCGCAATAACGCTGCCGATCAGCCGATCCGCTTCCAGGCGCTCGTTGGATAGGTGGGCTACGAACCTTTGCTGCTTGAGCTGCGCCGTCGCTTGTTCACGGC
>JBOGJZ010000018.1:0-4115 GCA_050745645.1 Terriglobia bacterium
TCATCAAGCGTCGCCCCTGTTGCTGCGAGCAGGCTCAGCATCTGAACCAACGTGATGAAGCCATCGCCGGCAAGAGATAAGTCTGAAAAAATAATGTGACCGGACGGCTCGCCGCCGAGATTGAGGCGTGAGCGGAGGATCTCCTCAAGGACAAACTTGTCACCCACGGCGGTTCTTTTCAAGCCAATACCCCGGGACTTCAATGCCATTTCGAGACCCAAATTCGTCATCAGCGTGCCTGCCACCGCGCCACCCTTCAGCAGGCTACGGTCCTTGAAAAATGGAGCGGCGGCAAACAGCACGTGATCTCCATCCAGCACCCGGCCTGCACGAGAGGCGAATATGGCGCGATCAGCATCGCCGTCAAACGCTACGCCGAGGTCGGCGGAAGTCCGTTCCGTCGCCGACGTCATGGATGCCGGATAGAGCGAGCCACAATCCCGGTTGATGTTACGCCCAGTCGGATCGGCGTGGATTATCCGTGTTTTTATTCCGATCTTTTTAAAAAACTTTGGTGCAATCGCGACGGCGGCGCCGTTTGCGCAATCCACGACTAGTTGAAAACCCGATATGTGGTTTCCGGATGGGACTAACGACTCGAGGAATTGCAAATAATCTTCGACGAGATCCGGTGAAGGCTTGAGGTCCGGCCGGGAGCCAACCGTCGCAGGACCTGACATCCTGGCAAGCGCTCGCTCAATTTCCAGTTCGAGTGGTTCGGAGAGCTTGGTCCCGGCGCTGGAGAGAAATTTGACGCCGTTATCCTCATAGGAATTGTGTGAGGCAGAAATCATGGCTCCGGCGGCGAAGCCTCGATGCCTGGTAAGAAACGCCACTCCGGGTGTCGTGATGACGCCTGCAAAAGTCACGCGCGCTCCGCCAGCCTGCAAACCGGCGGCGAGAGCGCTCACAATCCACGGGCTGGACTCGCGCGTGTCGCAGCCTAGCAGGATTTCAGGCCGTGCGACGCCGGTTTGCGCGGTTAGCACAGCGGCGAGCGCGCGACCGAGCTTCACCACCGTCTCCTGATCCAGAGGGTAGCGCCCTGCTACGCCCCGAACTCCGTCTGTGCCGAACAGTTGCGGTTTCGCAGACATAAGCCTTCATTTTATAGCATTACCCACCAGGCCAGATAGGTAGTAGTGCAGTTTGATGTAGCGGCGGCTTTATGCAGCCACATGGCGAGGTAAACTCGCCGCTACACGCCCAAACCATACCGTTCCCAGCAACCTTGTTGGGGCCTCTCCACTCTAACTGAGGTCTCCATGAAACCGGCTGCAAGGCATGCAGCAAGCGCTATCGCGCTGCCGCACGAATTGCATCCGCCACCCGTAGCGCGGGCACAATTGCCGCGACATGGTGGACCCGCACGATGTGCGCCCCGGCCAGAGCCGCTGCCACAGCCGCCGCCGCGTCACCGAAATCCAGCGGGTCGAATCGAGCCGGCTGGTTATCCGAAGCAAGTTTGCCGGTCCGCACCGCCGCTCGTTCTTTGACACTTCCAGTCAACTTCCAATACTTACGGCTGGATGCCCGAACCGGGTCCAGGCTTTCGCCCGCCACCACTGCCTGCATAAAGGATTTGCGGGAGGCTCCGACGAGTATCGGCAGATCGAACCGTTGCAGTTGAGCCAGCCGCGCCAGAATCTCAAAGTTTTGGCGGCGCGTCTTGCCGAAGCCGAGGCCCGGATCGATGATCAACTGGGAGCGCGGGACGCCGAGCGTGATGGCGCGGCGGATGGACCATCCCAGTCCGCGGCTAAGCGAGCGGAAAACAGAAGCGGCGAATGGCCGCCGCTGCATCGTGGCCGGACGGCCACGAAGGTGCATCAAAACCAGAGGCGAGTGATGGCGGCGGGCAACCTCCGCAAGCCGGCCATCGAGCCGCAGCCCGCTCACATCATTCAAAATGTTCGCTCCGGCGCGGATCGCCCTTTCCGCCACTTCGGACTTAGCCGTATCAATGGAAATGAGCAGATGCGGCAGGCGTTCGCGGATGCCTTCGATCACAGGCAGTACCCGGCGCAACTCCTCCTGCCCGGTCACCGGTTCTGCGCCGGGCCGCGTGGATTCGCCTCCCACATCAATCCAGTCCGCGCCCTGGCTCGCCATCTCCAGAGCGTGGCGGATGGCTTGGCGAGGATTCAAAAAACGCCCCCCGTCGGAAAACGAATCCGGGGTGACATTGAGCACTCCCATCACCAGCGTGCGCAGCCCCAGGGGAATGGTACGGCCGCCGGCGCTGAGGTCATATCTCTTGCGGGCCTTTATAGAAAGACTGCAGCTAAGTCGCGCCATAACGCAAATATAACCCTTTCAACAATCTTTTCGTGCCGAGTCGGCATCTATTGATTATACTTTTGATGGGATTTCCAGGTTCCCTGCGATTCCCGATAGAGAGGCGGCAATGAGCGATCCGAAAAAACCGAGAAATCCGGCGAAGGCCATGTTTGGCTTTGATGACCCCGCGCCCGCGCAGCCACGCCAGCCGGGTGGCGGCGCGGCGCCGGCCGCAGGCGGCTCTTATGGCTTTGGCCAGCAACCCCCATCGGTTAACTTCGGCGCGGCGCCGCCTTCCCAAAC
The DNA here is from genome assembly GCA_050745645.1 of Terriglobia bacterium. Classification (GTDB taxonomy): domain Bacteria; phylum Acidobacteriota; class Terriglobia; order UBA7540; family UBA7540; genus RH2-MAG17b. The sequence goes on from JBOGJZ010000018.1 coordinate 2,584, forward strand.
TCCGTCCTCGTCAGACGCTCCAACCCAAGCCACTCCGCCGCATGGAGCCGCTATCCATCCGGAAGGTGGCGCGCCTCAATATGTTTACGTTCAAGGGCCACCGGCCGCGCCCGGCGGCGCAGTCGTGCGCTGGCTCGTCATTGCACTCTTGGCGCTCGGCGGCGTGAATCTGTACCTGGTTATTGCCTGGCACGGGCAGTCAGTAAGCGGTTTTACACGCCAAGCGGACCAGATGAATTTGCTCACTCGCCGCGCGGATTCATCTGATGACCGCCTGGCTCAGTTGAGCGCCAAATTTCAGGTCACAGCCGAACGCCTTGGCCTCACCCGGCAGGAATTAGCTCACGCTCGCGCGCTCGCGGCGAACATTGAAAAGCAGCAACAGCAATCGGTGAAGCAGTTGAGCGCGGCCATCTCCGAAAAGGCCAGCGCCCAGCAGGTAAACCAGCTTCAAACCGAAGCTAACACCAAATTCGGTACGCTTTCGGGCAGCATCGCTGGAACTCAGAAGGACCTTGAAGCCACCAAAGAGGCCCTGACCGGCGCGAAGGGCGAGCTATCCGGAGCCATTGCCCGCACGCATGATGAGCTCGTGGCGCTCGCGCACCGCACTGACCGCGATTACTTTGAATTTCGCCTTCCTCGCAAAGGCACAAGACGGCGCATTGGTTCGCTGCAAGTGCAGCTCCTGAAGACCAACACCAAGCACAACCTGTTCACCGTGAATCTCTACTTCGATGATAAAGTCACCCAGCGCCGGAACGAGGCTCTCGATGAGCCGGTCTTTTTCTACATGCAGGGAGCGCCGAGCGCTCTGGAGTTGGTGGTGAATAAGCTGGAGAAGAACGCCATTGCGGGGTACGTCAGCGCCCCCAAGGGTTTCATCGTCAACGCGCCGAACGTGCTGTCGGCGCGACCCAATTCTTAGCCAAGGGGACCCATGGCGGCGTGGCTATTCAAAAGCGATCCTGAGCACTACAGCTTTCCTGACTTGGTGCGTGAAGGCCGCACCGTTTGGGACGGCGTTTCAAATAACCTCGCCTTGAAAAATCTCCGGACCGTGCGGCCCGGCGATTCCGTCTTGATCTATCACACTGGGGGCGAAAAGTGCATCATGGGCGTCGCGGAAGTCACAAGCGAGCCTTACCCTGACCCAAAGCAGAAAAATCCGCGCCTTGTGGTGATCGACGTAAAGGCTGGGCACTCATTGCCTCGCCCCGTACCGCTTGATGAAATAAAAAAAGAGCCTCTTTTGAGCGGCTTTGACTTGGTCCGCCTGCCGCGCCTCTCGTTATGCCTGTCTCGGACTCTCAATGGAAAACTCTGATGAAACTTGCCGGAGCAAAGTAGATTCGCCTGCCCCTTGAGCTGAGTTCCATCCAATGCGCCGTAGGCCTATCTCAAGAAGTCAAAACCGCCGCGCTGGAAAAGCTCCCAGCAGGTCGCTGAAAAACTCGTCCGTCCTGTCATTCCGAGAAGCCGCAGGCAGTCCTGAGCGAAGAGAAGCAGGAATCTCGTAGGTTATTTATTTT
>JBOGJZ010000019.1:0-4985 GCA_050745645.1 Terriglobia bacterium
AAACCGAGAGCAAGTAGATGCCCATTTCTGCTTATGGTAAACATAAAAACTATTGATTTTAAAAATCGCGCCAAGTCGCGGATAATTGATAAGTTGAGGGGGGATGTGTCTCCCACCATCATGCGAATAGGACAGGAGAGTTGGGAAAACCCGGCCAACACTGGTCCGCAATGGATCGTGCGCTCCGGTTTGCCTGCCCGCCAAGGCCTTTACGACCCTATAAACGAGCGAGACGCCTGTGGCATCGGTTTTGTGGCCAGTATCGAGGGCCGTAAATCGCATGACATCATCTCCAAGGGCATCCAGATCCTGATCAACCTCACTCACCGGGGCGCCTGCGGCTGCGATCCGGAGACCGGCGACGGTGCGGGCATCCTGATCCAGATTCCCCATGCGTTCTTTGAGCATGAATGCTCGCGGCTAGGTTTCACGCTGCCTAGCCCAGGCGAGTACGGCGTGGGCATGGCGTTTTTGCCCGTCGCCCGTCCGGAAAGGGTGTTGTGCGAGGGCATCCTGGAAAAAATCGTCCGCGAGGAAGGCCTTACTGTGCTTGGCTGGCGGGATACGCCGCTCGATGCGACCTCCATCGGGCGCTTAGCACGCGGTACGCAGCCCTACATTGAGCAGATTTTCGTCCGGCGCGCGCCGGGGATGGACCAGGATGCGCTCGAGCGCAAGCTATACGTCATCCGGAAACGCGCCGAATCCGAAGTGGCCAAGAGCGATCTGAAAGAAAAGGGCTTTTTCTATATTCCTTCACTCTCCTCGCGCACGATCGTTTACAAAGGGCTGCTGCTGGCGCCTCAGATCGCCCACTTTTACAAAGAGCTATCGGACCCCGAAGTGATGAGCGCGCTCTGCCTGGTGCATCAACGCTTCTCGACGAACACATTCCCCACGTGGCATCTGGCGCATCCCTACCGTTATATCTGCCACAACGGCGAGATTAACACGCTGCGCGGTAACGTGAACTGGATGCACGCGCGACAGTCGGTGCTCGCCTCGCCGTTGTTCGGAGAAGACATCAAGAAGCTGCTGCCCATCATCACGGCGGGCGGCAGTGATTCCGCTATGCTTGATAACGTGGTCGAGCTCCTGACGCTCAGCGGCCGCAGCCTGCCTCATGTGCTCTCGATGCTGATTCCCGAGGCTTGGGATAACGACCCGAGTATGCCGGAGGACGTGCGCGCCTTCTACGAGTTCCACGCTTCGCTCATGGAGCCTTGGGACGGGCCAGCGGCTGTGGCTTTTACGGACGGGCGGGTGATCGGCGCTAAGTTGGACCGCAATGGACTGCGGCCTGGGCGGTATCTCGTGACTACCGATGGTCTGGTAATTATGGCGTCTGAGGCCGGCGTGCTTCCCGTGAAGCCGGGGGCAGTGCGCATGAAGGGCCGCCTTGAGCCGGGCCGGATGTTGCTGGTTGATACAGAACAAAAGCGGCTCATCGCCGATGAAGAGATCAAGAAGCAGCTTGCGGGGCGGCAGCCCTATGCAGAGTGGCTGGAGAAGAACCGGATTACGCTGGATCACTTGCCAGCCCCCACAAACGTCCAGGTGACTAACCATGAAACCATCCTGATGCGGCAGCGGGCCTTCGGCTACACGGATGAAGACCTGAAGTTCATCCTTGGCCCAATGGCTGTTAAGGGTGAGGAACCTATTGGCTCGATGGGTATAGACACGCCGCTCGCCTGCCTCTCAGACAGGCCGCAGTTGTTGTTTAATTACTTCAAGCAGATGTTCGCCCAGGTCACGAATCCTGCCATCGACCCGATTCGCGAAGACCTGGTGATGTCCCTCAATAGCTACATTGGCTCTGAGGGCAATATCCTGGAAGAATCGCCCCGGCATTGTCACACGCTGAAACTGCGCCATCCGATCATCACTAATTGGCGGCTTGAGAAATTGCGCCGCGTGAGTTGGGGAGACTTCCTGGCCACTACTCTGCCAGTCCTGTTCCCGGTTGAGGGTGGAGTGAAAGAGCTTGAGAAGGCTGTGGAGCGTCTTTGCCGCCGAGCGTCGCTGGCCATTAAATCCGGATACACGCTGCTGATTCTTTCTGACCGCGGCGTGGATGATGAATATGCGCCCATTCCGAGCCTGCTGGCGCTCTCGGCGGTGCACAACCATCTGGTGCGCGAAGAGACGCGCAATCAGGTGGCGCTGATCGTTGAGTCCGGAGAGCCGCGCGAGGTGATGCACTTTGCACTGCTGCTCGGCTATGGCGCAAGCGCTGTCAATCCTTACCTGGCTATCGAGACGCTCGAAGACATGCACAAGGACGGCCGCTTCGCGCCCGAGTACAGCTTCGAAAAAGTCCTTAAGAGCTACCTGAAATCGCTCGATAAAGGCTTGCTCAAGACGTCTTCGAAGATGGGCATCTCGACTCTGCAAAGCTATCAAGGCGCTCAGATCTTTGAGGCGGTCGGCCTGAACCGCGCCTTCGTCGAGCGCTACTTCACGGGCACAGCATCGCGCATAGAAGGTGTTGGCATGGAGGTTCTGGCCCGCGAAACGCTGATGAAACATCGCTTCGCGTTGCAGCCGCCGACTGAGTCGGAAATGGAGCTTGAGGTGGGCGGCGAATACCAGTTCCGCGTGCGCGGCGAGCGTCATCTCCTGAATCCCGAGACGGTCAGCAAGCTGCAGCACGCGGTACGTCAATCCAAGTTTGAAACTTTCCGCGAGTTCGCTGATATTGTGAACCGGCAGAATCGCGACCTGTTGATGCTGCGCGGCATGTTTAATCTCAAGCCTTCCGGCTCCGCCGTCCCTCTGGATGACGTTGAACCTGCATCGGAAATCGTCAAGCGCTTCGCCACCGGCGCCATGTCGTTCGGATCCATCAGCAAAGAGGCGCACGAAACACTGGCGATCGCCATGAACCGTATGGGCGCCCGCTCGAATACCGGGGAGGGTGGTGAAGACGCAGCGCGCTACAAGCCTGACGCGAACGGAGACTTGCGCCGCAGCCGGATAAAGCAAGTAGCTTCAGCGCGGTTTGGCGTCACCGCTGAGTACCTGGTGAACGCGGACGACCTCCAGATTAAAATCGCTCAGGGCGCAAAGCCCGGCGAGGGCGGCCAGTTGCCCGGCCACAAAGTGGATGAGGTGATCGCGCGCATCCGGCACTCGATTCCCGGCGTATCGCTGGTTTCGCCGCCGCCGCATCACGACATCTATTCTATTGAAGACTTGGCGCAACTGATTTACGACCTCAAGATGGCGAACCCACGGGCCCGTGTTTCCGTGAAGCTGGTGGCTGAGGCAGGCGTGGGCACGGTGGCGGCAGGCGTGGCCAAGGCTCACTCGGACGTCATTCTGATCAGCGGTTACGACGGCGGCACAGGAGCTTCGCCGGTCAGCTCCATCCGCCATGCCGGTATTCCCTGGGAGCTGGGCCTCTCCGAGACGCAGCAGGTGCTGGTGATGAATGATCTGCGCAGCCGTGTGCGTCTGCAAGTGGACGGAAAACTTCAAACCGGCCGCGACGTAGCCATCGCCGCGCTCCTTGGAGCGGAGGAATTCGGATTCTCCATCGCGCCACTCATCGCGATGGGCTGCATCATGATGCGCAAGTGCCACCTGAATACTTGCCCGGTGGGCGTGGCCACGCAGGACCCCGAACTCCGCAAGAAGTTCCAGGGGCAGCCCGAGCACGTCATCAACTATTTCTTCTTTGTGGCCGAGGACCTGCGCCGCATCATGGCCGAGCTCGGCTTCCGCAAGCTGGATGAAATGGTAGGGCGAGTGGATTGCCTTGAGCAGCGGAAGGACGTTGAGCATTGGAAGGCAAAGAGCATTGACCTCTCCTCGATCCTCTACAATCCACCGATGCCGGGCCACGTCGGACGCCGTTGCTTGATTGCCCAGGACCACGGCATCGATAAAGCGCTGGACAAGAGCCTGTTGGAACACGCGCGCGAGGCGCTGGAAAATGCAACGCCGGTCTCGCTGAGCTTGCCCATTCGGAACGTGCACCGTTCTGTGGGCGCCATGCTGAGCGGGGAGATTGCGCGGCGTTACGGCTCAAATGGTTTGCCAGAGGACACCATCCGCATTCAGTTCACGGGCTCTGCGGGCCAGAGCTTTGGCGCTTTCCTCGCCTCCGGCGTCACGCTGACGCTCGAAGGCGAGGCCAATGATTACGTGGGCAAAGGTCTTTCGGGCGGCAAACTGATCGTTTACCCGCCCCGCGAATCCGAGTTTGTGACCGAGGAAAACATCCTGATTGGCAATGTCTGCCTCTACGGAGCAACCAGCGGCGAGGCCTACTTCAACGGCATGGCCGGGGAGCGCTTCGCGGTGCGCAATTCCGGCGCTACGGCGGTGGTGGAAGGCGTTGGCGACCACGGGTGCGAGTATATGACCAAGGGTCTCGTCATTATTCTTGGTAACACGGGCCGCAATTTCGCGGCGGGCATGACGGGCGGAATAGCCTTTGTGCTGGACCGCGCCGGAGACTTCGTCAGGGTGAAATGCAACCGGCGCGAAGTGGATCTTGAACCCGTGACGGACCACAAAGATATCGAAACGCTTTTGAACCTGATTTCCCGGCACGCTGAAACCACGGGCAGCCCGCAGGCGCGCTGGATTCTGGATAACTGGGAAGCGACGCTGCCAAAATTTATCAAGGTGTTCCCGCACGAATACAAGCGGGTGCTCGGCGTTCCGCGCCGCGCTGAGGGCATCCTGGCAGCGCATTAAGGTTCGTAGCCGCCACGGATCGAACCGTGGAGGGGAAAATGGCGAAGCACACGGTCACGTTCGTTATTCCTAAAAGCCAACTCGGGTCGTCCGACATGGTTTTCGAGGTACAGCGAGGATGGCAGGCCATTGGGCAGACTGCGCGTTAGCAAAGGTTCGATCGACTGGGTGCCCGCGAACGGCCAGTATGGGTACATGCTGAGATGGTCTGATCTTGATAAACTCGCCCAAAATGAGGGGAGGCGGCATCTTCCAAAGAGATAACACCCGTGACG
>JBOGJZ010000020.1:0-4193 GCA_050745645.1 Terriglobia bacterium
GAAGGTCCATTTCGTGATCACCGAATTCACCGCTCCCAAGTCCATCTGACCTACTGCAGTGTCAATCGCCTTTTTCGGAGCATCCCTCCGCAGGTCGATGATCAGTGCCTTCCCGCCTGCCCTCAGAACTCGATACATTTCCTTAAGCGCCGCAACCGGTTCTGCAAAGTTTTTGAACGCTGCCCGGCAGAAAATCAGATCGAAGGAGTCGCTCGCGAAAGGCATCTGAGCGGCATTTCCCTGACGGAAGTCGATCTCTGCACCCTCTTTCTCCGCGTTCTTCCGCGCAAGGTCCACAAACGTTTTGCTGATATCCAGCCCCGTGATTTTGTAGTTCCCTAACTTCGCGAGTTCGATGGCGAAGTAGCCCGGTCCTGGCGCAACTTCAAGAACGCAGGACCCGAGGGGCAAACCGCCGGCGGCCTTTGCAGCCGCGGCATGGTAATCCTTCATAACTTTCCGGGTATTGGCGGCATACCATTTGGCGATTCGGCCCTCCATACCCATTCCCTTATACGCCTTAGCTTGCATCAAGTAACCTCCGGCGGCACGCGCGGGATCAAGTCGTCTCGTAAGGGGAACGTCCTGACCATGATTCTTCAGGGGCGGGATGCCGTGACAACGTTTTCTTAACGATCCCGGACATATTTCCGCAATGAGGGTTATTATAACGCGAGCAATGCAACAACCGGCCTTTTGATGTAGAGGCTTTGCGCCGCCATTGGGCGAGGTAAACTCGCCTCTACTCCGGCCAAACTGCACCACTGCCGGTGCGGCGCCGGATTCGCCAAAAACTAGGGAAAACCCGGATGGATTCATCACCTGAAAAGATCAGAGCCTCGAGTTCCGGCGCAGGCCGGCCCGCTTTTGTGCGGGGCCTTAATTTGTTCGACTCCGTGATGGTGGTGTCGGGCGCCATGATCGGCTCGGGGATTTTCATCGTTTCGGCGGACATGGCGCGCAACATCGGCAGTCCTGGGTGGTGGCTCGTGGCCTGGGTTATAGCCGGCGTCCTCACTATCTCTGCCGCGCTGTCCTATGGCGAGCTCGCTTCCATGATGCCGGCCGCTGGAGGCATGTACGTCTATCTGAGGGAGGCCTATTCGCCGCTGTTAGGTTTCTTATACGGATGGACGCTCTTCACGGTCATCCAGACGGGCACCATCGCTGCCGTGGCGGTGGGTTTTGCGCGCTTTTGCGGTGTTCTGTGGCCTTCGATCTCGGAGACAAGCTATTTGATTCCGCCCATACATCTTTCGCAACACTACGCGATCTCCCTATCGAGCGGCCAACTAGCGGCGATTCTGGTGGTTGCCCTCCTCAGCTGGACCAACACGCGAGGTCTGGAATACGGAAAGATCGTGCAGAATTTCTTCACCGTGGCGAAAGTCGGAGCGCTGCTGGGAATCGTCTTGGTTGGCTTGTTCCTGGCCCGCGGCGGAGAGGCTTTGCGGGTGAACTTGTCGAGCTTCTGGAGCGCTCGCGGCACGGTCCCGCTTTCGGAGGGACTGACGGCTACAACCACCTTGGGCCTGCTGGTCGCCCTATGTGTTTCCCAATCCGGCTCTCTCTTTGCCGCCGACGCCTGGCACGACGTAACCTTCGCAGCCGGTGAAGTGAAGGATCCGCGCAGAACATTGCCTCGGGCGCTGGTCATAGGGACCGTGCTGGTGATCATCCTGTATCTGCTCGTTAACGTAGCCTACCTTTGCGTGCTGCCGTTTCAGGCAATCCAGCACGCGCCAGAGGACCGGGTGGCCACCGCTATGCTGGCAGCCGTTTATCCCGGCCTGGGAAAGATGCTGATGGCGCTCGCGATCATGATTTCAACTTTTGGCTGCATCAACGCCCTGGTGTTGGCCGGCTCGCGCGCCTATTACGCGATGGCGCTTGATGGCTTATTTTTCTCTCGCGCCTCGCGATTAAACCGGGCAAGCGTTCCAGGCTGGTCTCTCACCGCGCAAGGCGTATGGGCCAGCCTGCTTGTGCTGCCGAGAACCTACAATCCTCTTACCGGGCATTACGGCAATCTTTACAGCAACCTGCTTGATTATGTGATCTCAGCCGCCTTGATCTTTTACATCCTCACCATCGCGGGGCTGATCCGGCTGCGCCACAAGCGGCCGCAAGCTGAAAGACCTTACAAGGCTCCCGGTTACCCCGCCGTTCCGGCTCTTTACATCGTGGGCGCTTTCGTTATCCTGATCGCCCTTTTCTCCTATCGCCCCTCGACAACCTGGCCGGGCCTCATCATCGTCCTATGCGGCTTGCCGGTTTACGGAGCGCTATACGCCGCGCAACGCCGGTAACTTCCGGCGTAGCGGCAAACCCTTGGGATTTCCGTAGTTTTCCTGTAAACTCGTCAATGATTCACTTGCCAGCGCAAGTTGTGAAGGGGTTTTGCACCTATGTCCTCTGTGATGAAGACGCTCTTCCTGAATCCGCCGAGCTTCAAAGGCTTCGACGGAGGTTCCAGCGCGCGCTACCCGGCCACGCGGGAAATCCCATCTTATTGGTATCCCGTTTGGCTAAGCTACCCCGCAGGCATGCTGGAAGGAAGCCGCCTGCTGGATGCCTGCCCGCACAACGTCTCGCCCGCAGAGGCCGTGCAGATTGCCCGCGACTACGATTTCGTGGTGGTGTTCACCTCGACGGTCGGCTTTGCGAACGATTCCCGCATGGCGCGGTTGATGAAGGAAGCCAAGCCTGATCTGAAAATCGCCTTCGTCGGACCGCCGGTTCAAATCCAGCCGTTGGAAAGCCTGAATGCCTGCGAGGCTATTGATTTCGTGGTGCGCGGGGAGTTCGATTATCCGGTAGTGGAGTTTGCCCAGGGCAAGCCGCTCGAGCAGATTCAGAACGCCTGCTTCCGGAAAAACGGCGAGGTGGTCTTGAACCCGCAGCGCCCGCAGATGCAGACAGAGGAGCTTGACCGGCTCCCTTTCGCAAGCGAAGTATACAAGCGCAACCTCGTGATCGAGAACTACCGCATCCCCTATCTTCTCCATCCTTACATCTCTTTTTATAGCTCGCGCGGCTGTCCAGCTTTGTGCACATTCTGCCTGTGGCCGCAGACGATGTCAGGCCACACTTGGCGCGTCCGCTCGGTGGATAACGTCGTAACCGAGGTGCGCCAGGCGCTGAAACTCTTTCCGCAGATGAAGGAAATCTTTTTTGACGACGACACGTTTAACATCCGCAAGGACCGCGTCATCGAAATCTCCAAAAAATTCAAAACCCTCGGCTTCCGCTGGTCATGCACGGCGCGTGTGCACAGTGATTACGACACGCTCAAAGCGATGGCGGATGGCGGAGCGCGGCTTTTCATCGTGGGTCTGGAGTCCGGCGATCCGCAGATCCTCAAAAACATCAAGAAGGGCGCCACAGTGGAGATGGCTCGCGCCTTCGTCAAGAACTGCAAGAAGGTGGGTATCAAGATTCATGGCGACTTCATCATCGGGCTGCCTGGCGAGACGAAGGAAACCATCCAGAAGACTATCGATTATGCCAAAGAGTTGGATATTGAAACCGTTCAGGTCTCTGTAGCCCACGCCTTTCCCGGCACCGAACTTTACGACTTCTACGCGAAGAATAACTACATGGTGCACAGCGCTGCCGCGGACAGCGGCGGCCATCAATTGCCCCACATTGAAATGCCCGGCCTCAGCCGTTACGAAATGATGGCTTCACTCAACCGCTTTTATGATGAATACTACTTCCGCCCGCGCGTGGTCTGGCGGATCGTGAAAGATGCGCTGTGGGATGGGAACGAGCGTAAGCGGCTTTACGAGGAAGCAGTCAGTTTTCTAAGGCTTCGCGCTGAGCGCCTGAAGTACGCCCGCGAAGGCGCGCGATCCCAAGCCGTGCTGGCGCCGGTGAATGACGCGGCGGCGGGGCAATGAGCTTTTTGCGCTTGCCTTTGTGTTGCATAATCGCACAGAGTCGCCCCATCGATGGCCCGTCATTCTGAGCGTCACATGGACCTTTGGCCCACCCATGTAGATGAAAGTCGCCATGCTCTGTCACCCCCGCGAAGCTTGTCCTCCGCGAAGGCGGGGGAGCGGGAGTCCAGAACGGTACGAAACATCCTGGATTCCCGCTTGCGCGGGAATGACAGGCTATGGATGACTTTCGAGAGAGCGAAGCGACCTGTTCCGGCGAAGCCGGGAAAAATCTCCTTTGGATATGGGTCT
>JBOGJZ010000021.1:0-2553 GCA_050745645.1 Terriglobia bacterium
AACCTGATAAGAGCCGGGCGGCGCAAAGATCGAGTAAGTTCCGTCAGAATTCGTCAGCCCATCTGTCACCGCCAGGCCGGTGTTGGCATCCGTCACTACCACATGCGCTGCGAAAATTCCAGACCCGTTAAGCGTGACCGTACCGCTCAACTTTCCAACGGCGGACTGGAAGCTTGCAGAGGGATAAACCGACCCGACGGCGAGGATGTCATCCTCAGAAAGATTCCGGGTTGGAACCGTGCCTTCGTCGCCAAACGCGAACATGATCGCGTTGGCGAGCCCGCTGTGGTCCATCCCGAGCAAGTGCCCGATCTCATGCGTCGCGATGGTCTGAAGATCAAAGTCATTGGCCGGGGTCGCAGAAGCAGTTGAAAAAGTATCGGAGGGGTTGAATTGAATGTCGGCATCGACAATACACGAAGGCAGTGGACAAATAAAGTTGGAACCTGTGGAGGAGCAGGAATACTGAGTCGGCGGCGCGCCAAAAGCGGTAGCGATTGCCGTGAAGGCGATGGTGCCGGTCGAAAAATCGCTCTTGGTTGGGTCCGTAAAGCCGATTACATTAATGCAATCGTTAGCGTCCGGCGAGGGCAGAGTGCTATCGCCGCCTTCTGCGAAGCTGATCCCGGTGATGACTTGTCCCTTCAAGGAGGCTTGAGCCCACGAAGCGAAGGCGGCCTGGATAGATAACCGGAGCGTAAGTCCGCCCGTGGTGTTCACGTTGGGAGCATTCGGATTCAAGCTCCAGGTCACCGCGTCGCTGCAGGGCAAAGCATGATTGCTGCACCATCGTGCGGCTACGGGACCATTCACATCATCTTGTTCGTGAGTATAAGCGAAAACCAGCGCCGCGGTTGATGCAAGCAATAAGGCAGCGAGCAGGGTCCAGTAAAGACCACTGGGGACACTGTGACCACCCGGTTTGTTACCTTTTTCCCCCTGTCTTCCTGAAAGCGGCCTTCGTGAGGTCATCGTCGTTACCTCGTGACAGCTATGAAGCGTTCGCCCTGCAGGTTTCCGTCTGCGGGAGCGTCACTCGTGGCTGCAATTTGCACGGGACGATTGCCGATAGAAATCCCCGTCCAGTGCATGGTCCATCGTCCCGCGCTCTCCGTCGCCCAGCCATCCACCAGGCTACCAGCCGGAATCACAACGCTGCGATTGGGATAAACATCAGCCGCCGTTTGCGCTTCCAACAGAATCCTGCCTACGCCATCAAAGGACGCGCTCCGGACAACGAGTGGAATGCGGACGCCAGCAGGAATAACGATTGGCTTCGCCAGGGCAGTCGAGACTTGCTGTTGGAATTCGGTAAACGGCATCGTTGCCGGCGAGGGCGCAAGCTCACCACTGCTTCTGGTAACGCCGTGATAGAAGTACCCCGTTGGGCTGACCACTCGTTCCTGGCGGGTTGTGGGATCGCGGTAGACGCGAAACGCGCCTTGCATCATGCCCACCAATAGATAGGTTGAAGGTTGCAAGGCGGCATGTTGCAAGAACAACTCATACCTCGCTCCAGGAAGAAAATGGACCGTGGCGGGAACGTTCACGTGCAGGTGTCCAATCGTGCCGCCAAGCTGCTCCACAACAACCGTCGCGGGTGTGTTCCCTTTGACGTTCTGATCCACCGAGATTGTGGTCAGCGTCACAATTTCAGTGTGGGCCGGATTCCATTGGCTGATTTGATTCACGACGTGACCTTGCAGCACATCGCTTGACGCCTGGGTGAGCTGGTCGAGACTTAGCCGCACCAGCGTGGTGCCCGATGCCTGACCGGCCAGGAAAACACCAAGCGCGAATACCGCGCATGTCAACTTGACCTTCGCGTTCATCGATATAATGCCCTTACTGAACTATGATGCCGCCTGTGACGATGGAAATCTCCCCGGCCGGATTGGTGACGATAAGGTTGTGAGGTCCCGCCGTCGCGCTTGAGCTGACGTTGATATTGAAGTTGACGGCTGGGATCGGCGGCACATCCGTTGTCTGTGTAAAGTCGCTTGCCCCCGGCTGGGTAACCGTGATGTCGTTGTTGCCCGTGACCTCAAAAAACGTCCCGGCCGTCACGCCCGTTCCCACTACAAAGAGGTTTACGGTTTGCCCGGGACTTACCGTCACCGCGCCGTTTGCTGCTGTAGTGGCCGTTCCGCTAGTGCTTGCGCCGAGCGCTTCGAGCAGCAGTTGAGGGGGATTGAAGGCAGGCGCGGCTATGTTCACATTGCTCGTGGTTGAACCTGCGGTCACGGTAACCGGAACCTCGCTGATGGCCGGCACGATGTAGAAACTCAGCGAGCTGCTGCTCGCGCTCCCCGATTGAACCTTCACTAAAGCGGTCCCTGGGCTAGAAACTGCGCTCGATGGTATCGTCGCCGTGAGCTGTGAAGAGCTGACAACGGCGGACGATAGGGTGTTCCCATTGAAGACACCCTGGTCGCCTGAGCTGAAGCCGCTGCCGTTCAATGCCAGAGTAAATGGCTGGGAGTTCCGCATCTGAACGATGGGCTGGAGGCTGCTCAGAGTGACTGCTCCTCCGCCACCTGAGGGTGGTGACGA
>JBOGJZ010000022.1:0-8949 GCA_050745645.1 Terriglobia bacterium
TCGAGGCCACAATGAAGCTATTGCGGATCTGGCCGAGGGGACGGAGGTCCTGGGGAAATTCACCGGCGGTTGCGCCTTCCATCTTAAGCGGCGGAACCGCTGCGGCGCCAGGCTCTTCAGCATCTCCGGCAGTCGCGGCACAGCTGCCAGCAGCCACCTGTGTCCCATCCAGTTCGGTAACCACCGAAGGCGCTGAAACGCGCTCGCTTGACTCTGCGGTGTCCGGTCTGGCGAAGGGCGGGGCTCCGGCTGCAAACGGCAGTGAACCAGTTTGAGGATCAGGGCGCGGAGGTGACAGCGCGAAGCCGGTGGCCATCCCCTCACCCGGTCCGCTCCGCGGGCCACCCGCTCCCGGCGGGAGAGGGTAAGGCGTTTGGCTAGGCGGTGGAAAACCTGCGGCCCGCGCCGTCTCAAACGGGGACGGCTCCCTGAAATCCTCCGCCATAGCCGGGATGGCGCCTCCGAAACGAGAAGACACGCGGTTCGCCAGCCGACGCGGCGGAGGCATCGCCGGCATGGGCCGCGCGGCCGTCAAGGCGGCGCGAATCGCGTCGCGCGCGAAGTCGTGGACGAATTGAGAATGACGGAAGCGGACCTCGGTCTTTGAGGGGTGAACGTTTACATCCACTTCCGAAGGCGGCATTTCCAGGAAGATCAGGGCGACCGGAAACACACCCGAGGGCAGGATGTTGCGGTACGCCTCGGTAATTGCATGTAAGATGACGCGATCGCGAACCAGGCGCCGGTTGACAAAGAAATAGATCTGGTTGCGATTGAGTTTCTGCACCTCCGGACGGGATATGAAACCGGAGAGCCGGATGATCTCGGAGACATGAACGCTGCTTTCCTCAGCAGGATCTTCCGGCCGGGCCAGCGCGAGCGAGCGTTCGCAGGGCTGGACCTCCACCATCTGATCGAGCATCTGTGCGCCCGTCACTTGGTAAAGGCGGTCGCGAAAACTCGCTACCGGCGATGCGTTCAGAAGTTCATTAGTGAAGGATGTCAGCCGGAAGGCTTTTGCAGGGTGGGCGAGCGCGTAGTGCGTCACCAGGGCGGTGATGTGGCCAAGCTCAGTCGATTCAGACTTCAAGAATTTGCGCCGCGCAGGGACGTTGTAAAAGAGATCCCGCGCTTCGAGGCGCGTGCCGGCCGCCCGGGCGATCTCTTTCACGCTGCGCATGCGGCCGCCGGCAATTTCCAGTCCGGTCCCGGAGGATTCAGAAGCGTGGCGTGTTTCAAGGAGCAGGCGGGCAACCGAAGCAATGGAGGGCAGCGCTTCACCGCGAAAACCCAAGGTTGAGATTTCGATCAGGTCTTCGGCGGAGTGGATTTTACTGGTGGCATGACGTTCGAAGGCCAGCAACGCGTCATCGCGGGTCATCCCGCATCCGTCATCTTCCACGCGGATCACCCTTTTGCCGCCCGCTTCGACGTGAATCTCAATGCGGTTTGCGCTCGCATCGAGCGCATTTTCCAGCAGCTCCTTCACCACCGATGCTGGCCGCTCGACCACCTCGCCGGCGGCAATTTTGTTGGCGACGATATCGGGGAGGATGCGAATGATGCTCACTGAGCCTTCTTTGCGGCCGGAGATCCAGCCTCCACTGCTGTAGCTTCAAGGGGGGTCGGAGTCACGGTCAATGTAATCGTAATCCTGACCGCGGGCGGGTTTTCTTCCTATAACTACCCGCTTTCAGGGGGTCGGAGCTTTAGCTCCGACATCCAAGCCTCCGGTAATGCGGAGGCTTTAGCCTCTGAAGTCTTTTGGAGTCCTTCCGGTATTTTGTCCAACGGGAACTTTCCACATGCCGAGCCACAAAGCCACTCCGGAGGGCGCCGGACCAGGTTCGCTTGGACCGGGTTCGTCTGAATATATCTGCGCTTGACCTGATAGTCCGCAAAATTTCTAACTGTCCAGTCATGGAATCCAGATTGCCATATCTGCATTTTGTGCCCGCGAACCACATGAATCTCATGCGAGCTGCCGCCCTTGATCAACTGCATAGCTTTCTCTAATGTGGTCGTACAGGCTGGCGTCAAGAGCAGGTGGAAATGGTCTGGCATCACGACGAATTCATGCAGGAGATAAGCGCCTTGGTCGCGGCAAGTGAAGAGACGCTTCACAACGACCTCAGCTACCTCGGGAATCTGGAACAGGGCCCGGTTCTGCCAGGTTTTAGCCGTCACAAAATAGGTGCACGCCGGAGCTGTTCGATGAGTGAGTCTTCCCATCTGAACTTCAGGGGCTGAAGCCCTGTCTTTCCTCCTTTTTCTTGTCGGAGCTAAAGCTCCGACCCCCTGGCTAAAGCTCTGCCTTTGGCTAAACATCCAACCTGGAGAAGGAGGAGGCTCAATGTGGGGATTACTCCATGGGATAATTCTCACAATGGATCAATGGGCTGATGATTCAATTTTTTTTGATTGCGAGCCCCAATTCTTCAAGTTGTTCCGGTTCAACGGCTGCGGGCGCTTCGCACATAATGTCCGTGGCGCTCGCCGTCTTCGGGAACGCGATCACTTCGCGGATGTTGGACTCTCCCGCCATGAGCGCCACGATGCGGTCATAGCCCAGCGCGATGCCGCCGTGCGGCGGCGTGCCATAATCTAGCGCCTCCAGGAAGAAACCGAATCGCTCGCGCGCTTTTTCCGGAGTCATGCCGAGAACTTCGAATACCTTTTGCTGGATATCGCGGCGATGAGTCCGGATGGAGCCTCCGCCGATCTCGGAGCCGTTTAGCACCAAGTCATAAGCGCGAGCTTTGACCCGGGCGGGCTCGGATTGCAGCAGGTTCAAATCTTCTTCGCGTGGCGAAGTGAACGGGTGGTGCATGGCGGCGAACCGCTTTTCCTTTTCGTCGTATTCGAACATCGGGAAATCGATCACCCACAGGAAATTCCACGCGCCGGGTTTAATCAGGCCCAGCTTGCGCCCGAGTTCCAGCCGCACCTGACCCGAGGCTTCATCCAGCCGGGCGAAGGCTGACTCGGGCTTGGCCCCGGGCTTCGCGCCAAGCAGCAAGACAAGGTCATTCTCCTGCGCTCCCGCTTCATCTGCGAGCGCGCGGATGGCGTCTTCGCCCAGCGCTTTTGTCAAGGGTGACTGCAAGCCAGCGGAGGTGATTTTGAGGCTGCTGAACCAATCCGCGCCAGCAGTCTGAGCGATCTCTTGCAGCTTGTCCAACTGGCCGCGGCTGGCGGCGGCGGCAAACCCCGGCACTCTCAGCGCCTTGAGCGGCTGCTGCACACGTATGCTTTCCTGCGACCCTGCAGGCAAGTTCACTCGCTTCCATTCCAGGCCAAAGCGCAGATCCGGCTTGTCCGAGCCGTAGCGTTCCATGGCCTGGCCGTAGGTAATCTGCGGAAATGGACGTTCCACCTTCACGTCGATCAGTCCAAAGAGTTTTTCCATCAAACCTTCAATGATCGTGAAAAAGACGGAGCGCTCCGGGAACGCCATCTCGATGTCGATTTGCGTAAACTCCGGCTGCCGGTCGGCGCGCAAATCCTCGTCGCGAAAGCAGCGGACGATCTGGAAGTAGCGGTCGAAGCCGCCGATCATCAGGAGCTGCTTGAATAGTTGAGGCGACTGAGGGAGGGCGTAAAAATGGCCGTGATGAACGCGGCTCGGCACCAGATAATCACGCGCGCCTTCGGGTGTGGAGCGGGTAAGGAATGGCGTCTCAATCTCGATGAAGTCGTGGCTGCTCATATGCTCGCGCACGGCCAAGCTGGCGCGGTGACGCAGCCTCAGGTTGCGCTGCATGCGCTCGCGGCGCAGATCGACGTAGCGATAATGCAGGCGCGCCTCTTCCGACGTCCGGGCTTCCTCATCGAGAGGGAACGGCGGGGTCCGCGATTCATTCAGCAGGAGCAGCGACTGCGCGCGCACTTCAATTTTGCCGGTGGAAATCTGCGGGTTAGCGGTCGCTGGGTCGCGCGTCACGACACCGCCTTCAACGCCCACCACGTATTCCGGGCGCACCTGTTCGGCCTTGGCGTGCGCTTCCGGGCTCGTCTCGCGGTTACAGACGATCTGGGTGATGCCGGTGTGGTCGCGCAAATCCAAAAAAATCAGGCTGCCGAGGTCGCGCCGCCGCGCCACCCAGCCGGCCAGGAAAACCGCGCTGCCTTGGTCAGACTCGCGCAGTTCTCCGCAATGGTGGGTGCGTTGAAGATTGCCTAACGGGTCAAGTTTCAAACCAACTCCAATCCCTTAGTTGTCACACCGGCGCCGTGATCCGCAGTTGTTCCTTGATGTAGGCGGGAATCTGCGTTGGTTCCACTTCGCGCTGTTCGCCGGTTTCCATATTCTTCACCTGATAACGGCCGCTAGCCAGCTCTCCTTCACCGATAATGACGGTGAAGCGCGCGCGCTGGCGGTTGGCGTGGCTCAGCATCTTTTTCAGTTTGGCCGCCTCGAAACTTATCTCGGTGGACAATCCCTCGCTCCGCATCGCGCGCGCCAGGTCTTGCGCAGGATTGAGAGCCTGCTCGCCGATCCAAGCAACGTAACCCGCCGGTTGTGAGCTCACCTGCTGCGCTCCACCCTCTTCCATTGCCAGCGCCAAGCGGTCTTCGCCAATCGCAAAACCGAAGCCCGGGGCCGGAGGCCCGCCCAGGATTTCCGAAAGACCGTCATAACGCCCGCCGCCCAGCAGAGAATTCTGCGCGCCCAGGCGATTGCTCGTGATTTCGAACGTGGTGCGAGTGTAGTAATCCAGGCCGCGAACCAACCGCGGCGTGATGGTGTAGGCCACGCGGCGGCGGGTAAGCTCCGCCGTTACGCACTCGAAGTGCTGACGGCAAGCGGGGCAAAGGTGATCCAGAATGCTTGGCAGCCGGGCAATGACCGGTTGGTCCGATTCCACCTTGCAATCGAGCACCCGCAGCGGGTTCGTTGCTATCCGGCGCTGACAATCCGCGCACATCTGGTCTTTTATAGGTTCTAGCTCGCGCCGCAACAGTTTGACGTATTCCGCCCGGCACTGCGCGCAGCCAACTGAGTTAATCAGCAATGCGGCATCCGCTAGCCCCAGCCGCTCAAGCAAAAGCATGAGCATTTCCAGAGTTTCCACGTCTACCAGAGGATGGTCTGATCCTAGCGCTTCCGCGCCGATCTGGTAAAATTGGCGGTAGCGCCCCTTCTGGGGCCGCTCGCGGCGGAACATAGGTCCGATGTAATAGAATTTGTGGACGCCGCCCTCGTTGAACAGGCCGTGCTCAATGCAGGCGCGCACCACGCCGGCCGTTGCCTCCGGACGAAGCGTGAGGGATTCGTGGTCGCGGTCTTCGAAGCTGTACATCTCCTTTGTAACGATGTCTGTGTCTGCGCCCACGCTGCGGGCAAAAAGATCCGTCTGCTCGATGATGGGAGTGCGAATCTCACGGAAGCCGTAAGCCGAAAACACTTGCCGGCACGCTTCTTCGATCCTCTGCCAGAGGTCCGTTTCGGACGGCAGAAGATCTCGCGTGCCTTTCACGGAGCGAATTGTTCCGGTTGGACGTGACAAGGTGGTTGAGTGATGCCAGACTGCGGCGAGCCAAGACAGCCGGGGCGCCAGTCAACGGCGCGCTTCCGGCAGGCCCGAGAGATAAACTTCCCGGAGTTTCAGATAGCTTTCGGCGTGCTTGTCGATGAAATCCCGGTCTTTTTCAGTCAAGGTCCGGCGGATGCGCGCCGGCACGCCTGCGACCAAGCTCCCCGGAGGAATTTCTGTCCCTTCGAGCACTACTGCTCCCGCAGCAACGATGGAGCCTTCACCCACGTGGGCGTGGTTCAGCACGACGGCGCCCATTCCGATCAGGCAATGCGATTCGACCGTGCAGCTATGAACTATAGCCCGGTGACCCACCGTAACCCACTCTCCCAGAATCACAGGAGCGCCGGCAGCCGTGTGGAGAACTGAGCCATCCTGAATGTTGCTGTAGGCTCCAACCCGGACCGGTTCAATGTCGCCGCGGAGAACCGACTGGAACCAGATACTGGCGTTTTCTGCGATCTCAACGTCGCCAATGATATCCGCGCTGGACGCAATGAACGCGCTGGACGCAATGCGCGGTGTATGGGCTTTGTAGGTCAGAATCATCTGTTCGCCTCACATATAGAAAGCATTCTAATGCACCTAAACCTTTAAACGGTAACACAGACGCCAAAATCTCTGCAAATCAGGGTATCTGCCACGCCGGTCTGTATTGGTTCAGCAATGATTGGTGACATTCTCGGTGGAGTGTCAGGATGCCGATCAAGTCTCTGAGATGGCACTGCTCCAGGCGCCTGCAGCGGGGCGCGGATCGAGTTGAGCCGGGAGGCTCATAAGCGGCTGTAGTGGTTCGATTACTACCAAGCTCACGGTCAGGATGCCGCCTTGACCAGTAGTTACTTCGGGATCAGCCGGCAGACGTTTTATCGCTGGGAGCGGTGCTACGATCCGGAGCAGTTGAGCACGCTGGGAGGCCCATTCGCGCCAGCCTCACCCGCGGCGGCGCCTCACCCGGGCGGCAGAACAAGCCTGTCAGCAGCGCGGTCTGAGCCTGTTCGTGCTGCCCCCGCGTTCGCCCAAGCTTAATGGCCAGGTCGAGCGCGCCAACCGCACTCATACGGAGGAGTTCTATGACGTCACTCCTCTTCTCGCTCCTCATCAGTTCTTGGTTCAATCATCTCAAGATAAGGAACTCGAGTGTCACTAATCTGCTGGACGAGTACAAGGCTTGGCCGCCTAAGCCAGCCTAGTGTATAGTGGTTTGCTCGGTTTCTTGCGGGTGTAGCGGGTTGCCGAAAAAAACCTCTTGATCTGCCATTCTGAGCGCAGCATAGAATCTGCCGTTGCATTGAATCATCATGCGAGATTCTTCGTTTCGCTCAGAAAGACAGGTACAGAACTCTCTCAGCAACCTAAATTTAGGGCAGACTTAACCTTGGCGGTGCGAAGCATGTGTTTTCTCCGGAAAATCCGCGCATTTCGAAACCGCTGAGGCAGGCCAACTCAGAGCTTTATTCATAGCCGAGTGGGTGACATGGAAAAACTCTAGACGTGAAATCCGCGCAAACAAGGCTCCCGCTAACACGCAATCAAGTCCGAGGCTTCTGGGCTGCCTGGGGCGGATGGACCCTGGACGGCATGAATTCGTTCATTTATGCCTTGGTCCTTGTCCCAGCCCTCCGCGATTTACTGCCCAAGTCCGGAATTCCAGCAACCACGGCCAATGTGGGTTACTACGGGGGATTGCTTTTCGCTCTGTTTCTGGTCGGATGGGGGCTGTCGTTCCTTTGGGGTCCGCTTGGCGACCGCTTTGGCCGCGTCCCAACGCTGATGCTCAGCATCCTTTGCTACTCGCTGTTTACCTTTCTCAGCGCACTCGCTAATAACATCTGGATGCTCGCGCTTTACCGGGCGCTTGCCGGCATAGGCATTGGCGCTGAATGGTCGATTGGCGCGGTCTTGGTGGCCGAGGTATGGCCTGAGGACCGGCGCAAGATGGGCGCTGGCTATCTCCATACGGGCTATTATTTCGGGTTCTTCTTAGCTGCAATTGCCAACTATTTTCTTGGCAGCCGCTACGGCTGGCGGGCGATGTTCGCTCTGGGAGGCGCGCCAGCCATACTCATAGCGTTCATCTACTACGGTGTTCGCGAACCGGAGCGTTGGGAGAAGAAGCGCGACCAGCCCGGCGAAAAACTGACCGCCGGCGGGGCGTTCTTTTTGCTGTTCTCGCCGGAATATCGCCGCCGCACCATCCTCAACTCGATCTATCTGTTAATCTCCATCATTGGTCTGTGGGGAGGATCGATTTACGTTCCTACGGCGATAACCTACCTGGCGGCTAGAGCCCACCTGCCTGTGGTCCAGGGAGTCCGGCTTGCTTCTTATGGCTCGATGCTGCTGGCGGTAGGGACTATTCTTGGCTGTCTCGTCTTGCCCCCCATCGCGGAGTGGCTAGGCCGCAGGTTAACGCTAGCCATCTTTTTCCTGCTTATGCTCGTGTTTATCGCAGTTGGTTTTGGGCCTGTGTTCTACCTCCACCAAGGCGCCCTGTTGTGGTTTATGGTGTGCCTCTTCTTTCTGGGAGTGGGCGGCGCGAACTTCGCAATGTACACCCTATGGCTACCGGAACAATACCGCACCGAGTGCCGTGCCAGTGCGTTTGCGTTTTCAACTTCGGTGGGTCGCTTTGTCGGGGCTGGAGTCACGTTCCTTGTCGGCGCCGGAGTTCACTATTTTCAAACAATTGGCACTCCAGTAGCCCTCACCTCGATTGCGTTTGTCTTCGGCCTCGCCCTCATACCGTTTGGAGTTGAGACCAAGGGCGAGGAATTGCCCGTCTGAACACTCCCTGCGGTCCCTGCGGCATCGCCAAACAATATGAACGATTGCTTTTCGGCCAGCCAACAATACGCAGGTTTTGTCCTGGGCGAGCGAAACGCACCGGCCTTCCATGAAGTAACGCCGGTGCGGCATTAACATTTTCTAATGGAAAGGGAGTTCCCCCGGCTCTGCCGGGGAGGCAGTAGAAGTTTGACAGTTCCGGGAGTATGCCATGAGTTTGGTGGAAAGCGCCCCTCACCCGGCTCGCTCCGCTTGCCACCATCTCCCCTGCGAGGCGAGGGAAAAGGAACTCGATAACTCCCCTCTCCCCGCAAGCGGGGAGAGGGTGCCCGAGGTACGAGGGCGGGTGAGGGGGTGGCTTTCATGGGTCGCACGTGGCTGCTTTTGGACGTTTACGATCCGGCCCCTTTGAGGGGTCAGCCATTATAAAGCCCCCGGCTCTGCCGGGGGATACTTACTTTAAAATTAATTTATTTTCCCTCTGCGCGGGCGCAAGTTACGGGAGCGACCCTTTCGGGTACGGTGACGGACCCTAGCGGGGCAGTGATTCCCCATGCGAAGATCTCGATCAAAAATACCGCAACCGGGGTGACAAGAAACTCGATCGCGAATAGCGCTGGTCTCT
>JBOGJZ010000023.1:0-10243 GCA_050745645.1 Terriglobia bacterium
CAGTGCCTTGACTTGGGAGCCTCGCGCCGACTACCATCGCGCTGAATGCGGCAAGCCAAGCTATCTGTGACTGTGGCGGTTACCGGAGCCAGCGGAGCGATTTTCGCCCGACGCACGCTGCAAATGCTCGAAGCAGACTCGCGCGTGGTGAAAATCCACCTGGTGATTTCAGGCAGCGGCCTTAAGGTCCTGCGGGAAGAATTGCAGTTGAACGTCTCGGCGACCGCTTCAGTTGCAGCCGGACTTCTCGGCCAGCCGGCCCGGAAGATAGTGTATTTACTCGACTCGGATATCGGCGCCTCGATTGCCAGCGGATCGTATCCGGTTGATGGGATGGTGGTGATCCCGTGCAGCACAGGCTGCCTGGCGCAGATCGCGCACGGAACCGCGTCAACCTTGATCGAGCGGGCCGCGGACGTCTGTTTGAAAGAGGGGCGCAAACTCATCCTCGCGGTTCGCGACACTCCCTTCAGCCGGATTCATTTGAACAATATGCTCTTGGCGCAGGAGGCTGGCGCGGACATCTTCCCCATAATTCCCACCTTCTATCACAAGCCCAAGAGCATTGATGATCTGGTTACCCAATTCTGCTGCCGCCTCCTTGTTCATCTCGGACTCGACCAGGAACAGCAGTTCCACTGGACCGGAGAAAACCGGTAGCACAACGCGGTCTGCGGCGGCAACTAAACCGGTTGCCATGCGGTGACTCAGTTTGGGTGTTCACCATGTGAACACCCGCACTTTGTAGCCCCGCTCCGTATTCCGGCCCGCTTGCAAAACGCGGCCGTGGTCCAGACTGGGCGGTTCACTTTCACCTGCCGTGGAAGGCAGATGCGGTTCGGGACCAATGAGTTTTTCGACATCCATCGCGCCGCTGCGGTTCATAATATCGACAGCGGAATTGACCTTTTCATCCGAGCTTGTCGCGAAAACAAGAACTCCACGCCGCTGCACGCCTCGAATATAAGCCTCTGTTTCCGAATCGGTCGCTCCGATCCTCTGGAATTCCTCGCGCAGGGCGAGTTCAAAGTCCGTGTGAGGCGTGCTCGTAGCCCCGGTCACTGCCATCCCAAGAGGTTCGCCTAGAAGGCGGATCTCATCATGGGGGAAACCAAGAGCTTCAAGTTCGCGGACGATCTCATTCGCCCGGCCCTGATTTTCAAACAAAGCAACTGCGGTCTTCGCCATCTTTCTCCTCCGTCAATCGATTTTCTTACTTTTCAGATCTGCATCTCCTCTTATTAGGATGATTCGCGGCTGGGTTTGGTGGTCATTAAGACTAGCGGTCATGCCGGGGAATGGCGCTGCGCCGGCCGGGCACCTGCAGGGAAGGCTGTGCTGATTACCGGTTGCTGCTGACCGTTGCCCGCTCTGTGGGTAGGGCCCGCTTTGATCCGGCAGCCTGAGCCTCAAGCTCAGCCATGTCAAGGATGATCACGCGGCGCAATTGCAGGCGCAGAATGCCTCGGTCTACGAACCGGCGCAGGTTGCGCGAAACCAGGTCGCGCACTGTGCCGATTTCTGCGGCGATCTCCTGGTTGGTTTCCTGCAGTGGGAACTCGATGCCGCTCCGTGTGCGCACGCCGTCTTGAAGCGCGCGATCACGCAGAAAGCGCGCAAGGCGGTGGCTGACTTCTTTGAGTGACAGCTCTTCCACCAGCGTCGTGAGGTAGCGGAAGCGCCACGCCAGAGTGCGGATCAGCGCGAATGCTACTTCCGAGTTGCGGCGGCACAAGCCCACAAATTCACGCTTGGGAAGGAAAAGAAGGGTGGAATCCTCGGCCGCCGCCGCCGAGGCAGGGTGATTTCCTCCATCTAACACGGGCAACTCGCCCACCGTGGAGCCGGCGCGGTCTATACCCAGCACCTGTTCGCGCCCGCTATCGGCCATCTTGAAGATCTTGATGGCGCCGGACCGGACCACGAATAGCCCATCGCACGGGTCGCCTTCGGCGAACAAGAGCTCGTCTTTGGCGAGCTCACGCAGGTGGCAATGGCTGGTGAGCGACTCTAACTCCTCATCCGGAAGCACGGCAAAGAACGTGACCCGGCGCAGTGTTTCAACAGGGTTCAGAAAAGGCATAGGCATAATCGTATGCCGCCCACTCACAGGGAGCAAGTGTCCTGCGGCAACTGGCATGCATTGCAAGCCTGGGCCACGGCGAGGCAGGCTGCGCGCGCAGCGGATGCTTGCCATGAAGCCCTGTTCAATGCTAATCACTGGTACAGGCCTTATTTTAAGCGCTTTTGTTAGAAGGAGAACCATGACTGAGGCTAAGTCTGCCCGGAGCGCATCGCCGAAAGTACGCCTCGAAACGCGCCGGCCGGTTCGCATCGGCATTATCGGACTGGGGACGGTTGGGACGGGAGCGGTGCGGGTTTTAATTGAGCACCAGCGCGAAGTCGAGCGGCGCTTGGGATGCAAGCTGGAGTTGAAAACTCTGTGCTCGCGGAGCATCCACCGCCGTGATCTTTCCTGGCTTCGGAGGCCAGTTAACCTCACCCGCGATTGGAAGGAAGTGATCCGCGATCCTGAGATCGATATTGTCGTCGAACTCGTAGGGGAGATTTCGACGGCGCGCGCCATCGCGGTGGCGGCGCTCGCCGCGCGCAAGCATCTGGTCACCGCCAACAAGCAACTGGTGGCCGAATACAGCATGGATTTGGTAGAGCGCGCGCGCGCCGCCGGGGTGAGTCTGGGGATAGAGGCCTGCGTCGCAGCCGGAACGCCCATTCTCCACGCCATCCGTGAAGGCTTGGCGGGCGAACACTTCACCGCCGTGTACGGCATCCTGAACGGAACGACCAACTACATCTTGACGGAGATGGAACGCCGGGGCTGCGATTACGCTGAGGCGCTGGCTGAGGCGCAGCAGAAAGGCTACGCGGAACCCGACCCCACCTTTGACGTGGAAGGCTATGATGCGCGGTACAAGATCGCGATCCTCGCCATGCTCTGCTTCGGCCAGGCTGTAGCCGTGAAGGATATCCCCGCCGCAGGCATCACCCGCATCGAGCAAGTGGATTTTGCTTACGCGCACCGGCTGAATCGCACCATTCGCCTGATCGCCGCTGCACGCCGCCATGCCGGAGGGCAAATCGAGATTCTTGTGCGCCCGATGATGATCCCTCGAACTGCGCAACTCGCGGCTGTGACCGGAGCCATAAACGGCGTGCTGCTCGCAGGCAATAAAGGCGGAAACACGATGGTCACGGGACCGGGCGCCGGCGGCGAACCCACGGGCGTGGCCATTATTTCCGACATCGTGCAGATCGCGAGAGCTATCGCGTCCGGCTCAGCCACGTCTACACCGCTCGGCTACATGGATTGGCGCCCGGCCCGCGCCGCTTCCCCGGTTGATCATGAAATGGCGGCCTACCTGCGGCTTGTGGTGCGAGACCGTCCCGGCATTCTAGCTCGCGTGTGCGCTATTCTCGCCCGGCACCACATCAACATCGATTCCGTCCTTCAGGAGCCAGCGCACTCCAAGAAGAAATTGCCATTCGTGATGACGCTTGAGCCCGTCAAGGAACGCCAGATCACACGCGCCATTGCGGAAATCGCGCGGTTGAGCTTCATGGCGCAGCCGCCCCTCATGATTCCTTTTGCGGAGTTGCCGTAGTACGGCGTTTGGTAAAAAAAGCGAGGTCGTCTGTCATCTTGAGCGCAGCGAAGAATCGGAGCCTTTTATTTTCAATGTGGAAAGCAGATGCTTCCCGGCTTCGCCGGGACAGGTCGCTGCGCTCAGCATGACAACGTGGAATTTTTCAGCATCCTCACCGGCTCTGCATGGGCGGCGCCGCTACAGGCGTTGCTTCAAGTTCCCGAAGCGCCCGCGGTTTCGGGCTGTGCAGGCAGCGGTTCGCCGGTATCCGGCTGCCGCTGCTGGAGCGGATAGCCGCTAGCACGCCAAGCATCAAGTCCTCCGGAAAGCGCCCTCACGCGGGTAAATCCATGCCGAATCAGGATGTGCGCCGCACGGGCGCTCGAGGCCTCGTTGGGTCAGGTGCAGTACAGAATGATTTCGCGGTCCTTGGGAATGCTAAGCCGGTCGTTTTCGATGTCGGCAGGGTCCACGCGCACGGCGCCGGGGAGGACCGCCGGGGAAGCATCATGATCGAGCTGATGGCGAAGGTCCACGACTACCACGTCTTCGCCGCTATCCAGCCGGGCTTTTAATTCTTTCGGCGTAACCCGGTGCGTCTGAATCTGCCGCAGAAACTTTTGCCGGCGGTAGAGCTTCCAACCGAGCCAGCTTGCCAAGCCTCCGGCGACGAGAGCGCCAAGCGCAGCCCCGGCGCCTATACCAAACACCGCCAAGCGTTCCAATTGATTGCTGAAGATGTCGCCGAGGCAGATGATGGTCCCGGACCAAATGACGATGCCCAGACTATCAAGGGCCATGAATGACGCAAACTTCATGCGTGAGGCGCCAGCCAGCGGGACGGCTACAGCGCCCAGGCCCGGCACGAACTTAGCGAACAGAAGGGAGCCCGGGCCGTAGCGGGCAAAAGTGTCCTCGGTCCGCCGCACACAAGAGTCCGGCTCTAAGGATATCCGGCACAGCATCCGGAGGATTTTCCTTCCACGCAGTCTGCCGAGCTGGTACCACATGTTGTCTGCAAGCAGGGCTGCGCACGTTGCTGCGGCTATGGCCAGCACGAGACGGGATTCGCCCTTCGCAGCCAGCGCGCCGCAGGCAAGCAATATGGGCAGAGAGGGAACAGGCACGCCGATCTGCTCCCATAACACCCACACAAACAGCACGGCGTATCCGTGGTGCAATACGAGTTGAATAGCGTCATGCACCATGACGGCCTTCCGTGGGAGTTTGGCGACCGGCCGCTTGCCGAAGTGAACGATCTAGCGGTTACTGGGAAAGTCCCCTGGGTGTAATTCTGAGCGAAGCGAAGAATCTATGCTCTTATCTTCAACATGACAAGCAGATACTTGGCAGCGCTCAGCATGACAAACTAGAGGGGCCTTCCGTCACCTGCAGCGCCTGCTCACATTGATTTGATGCCAGAGAGGCGCCGCCCGTTCGCTTCAGTCTACCGCCCAAGCCAACTGGCTTGAGGCCCGAGCCGCATCGCCGCTCCGCTCACCGGCTGGGGAAAGCTAAAGGTTCCGTCGCCACTGCCCCAGAGTACGAAGATCGATGCGGGGTCGCCGGCGCTGGCTATCAGGTCAGCCTTGCCATCGCCGTTAAGGTCTCCAGCAGAAATAGTAGAGACGCCGGGCAGTTCGATTTCCTGACGCCGGCGAAAGCCCATTTGTTTGCCGGCAAGCAGAATGATGATCCTGCCGGCGGCGGCGACCGCGAGATCCGATGTTCCGTCACGATCAAAATCCGCCGTAGCCATTCCGGCGACCCTGCCTTTGATGACGTACGTCGTCTGAGCGCCGAGGATGCCCCCGTCAGCCCCGAAGAAGATCAAGATCGAATGGGAGAAAGGTCGCGCGAGCACCACGTCCATTTTGCCGTCTCCGTTGAAGTCCCCTACCGCCACGACGGGAGGGGCCGCTGCTCCGATTCTTTTCGAGGCTTGCCGCGACGGCTGGGTTAGAGAATGACGCCCTGCCAGGTAGCCGGATGCAACGAGCAGAAGAAGAAAACAAACGAGGACGACAGCGGCGTTTCCTCGGCGCCACAGCGGCCCGGCTCGCTGCCCGGAAGCCGCGGAAAGCACACTGTGCTCTTGCGGCCCGGCTGGGGCCCAGACCTCTTCAGATTCAGGGTTCCGCAGGAGTTGACGACCCAATTGCCACGCATCCAGCTCGGATTTGAAGGCGTAAACGGAACCGCGCTTCTGGTGCTGGTGCCGGTGCACCGGCAGAGCTTCCAATTGCTCCCAGCGCTGCACGGTGCGGACTTCGCGCTTCAAATAGGCGGCGATTTCCTTCCACGAATCGAGCGGTTCATCGAAATCTGGCGGAACGGTTTCGTTTTGAGCCATTGAAAACTCCTCTGAAGTTGATTTTCCACATCTTACCTGTGAATTTCCTCTCCCGCCAGCGTCCATTGAATCCATTCCGCGGAACCCTCGCAATAAAGGGCGATTCTAGACTTGTCGGACTGGCTTTCCAGTCTGCCTGACCAGAGGCTGATCCGACGGGCGTCATCAAAAGACGCATGATTTCGCTTGCTGTCGCTTGCGACCTTGCGCTGCGCGCGCCTAACATGGCCTCGATCATCCCTCACTCAAGGTCAAAGGGCGCCATGACCGGTTGCCTCTCCCAGGTGGGAGGCGCCGCGCAATAGAGAGCATTTGGGACAAGATCAAACGAGGTGCGAAGCAGTATATCAGAGACAGAAACGAGAGCAATGGCGAAGCCAGCCGCAACAGCGCCAGCAGCCAATTCACCTCGGTGGGTGCGCGATGTGAGATGAATGAATATTAATGTAGAACTAATGAAGTTTATCGCTGTGCCGTTGTACGCTTGGCAATAAGTTTAGAGACGTAACGGCTCAAAAAGCTTGAATAACGATGGTCGAGAGATGCGGCTCATGCTGCCTGACTTCCAGCGAGTTGTCAGACAGCAATCATCCAAATTAACGGAGGGTAGTCACCATGACGAGGTATGAGAGAACACATCATGGCGCTTGTCTTGGGTTTTGCCTAACGCTTGCGTTTATCGCGTTTGCTTCAGTTCAAGTCTTTGGCCAGGTTAGCGGCGCAACGCTAACCGGGACCGTCACGGACCCGACGGGGGCGGTGATACCCAAGGTTCAAGTGTCCATCAAGAACGTCGCAACAGGCGTTACGAGGGTGGTCCCGACGAATTCAGTGGGTTTATACACAGCGCCGAATCTGCGGCCGGGACCGTATGCGGTCACGTTTAGCGCCCACGGATTTACCACGATGAGACGCACGGGCATTACGCTGACTGTCGGAGGCGCACAGCAGTTGAACGTGGCTTTGCAAGTAGGCAGCCAGATGCAAACCGTGCAGGTTTCGGGCGCCGCTCCAATTGTGCAACTGGCGTCCTCCGCGGTGAGCAATGTGGTGAACAGCACCACGGTTCGGCAGTTGCCGCTGAACGGGCGTTCCTGGACCGACCTGGCGACGCTGCAGCCCGGCGTCTCGAACCCGAAAATGCAGCCCGACGTTGGCCACAAGGGCCAGCGGGGCTTTGGCAACCAGATATCGATAAGCGGCAGGAAGGTGGAAGACAATAATTATCGCTTGGATGGCATCAGCGTGCTCGATTATTCGAACGGCGCGCCGTCGAATACGGAAGGTGGCGCCCTCGGCGTGGACGCCATTCAAGAGTTCTCCGTTTTGACGGGGACGTTTCCAGCGCAATACGGCCTTGCCACGGGCGGGGTCGTTAACGCGATCACGCGCGCGGGCACTAACACCTTCCACGGCGATGCCTATGAGTTCTTGCGGAACGATGCCTTAGACGCGGCGAATTTCTTTCAGAACTTCAGTAATCTTCCCAAGCCGGCTTTCCGTCGCAACCAGTTTGGAGCGTCGATCGGCGGCCCTATCCAGAAGAACAAGACGTTCTTCTTTGCTGACTACGAAGGGATACGCCAAGCCCAGGGCGTCACGGCGGTCAATACCACCCCGTCTGCGGCAGCCAGGGCCGGCAATCTCTCAAGCGGCCCGATCACGGTCGATCCCGCTTCGCTGGCGTTCATCAACGCCTTCTATCCTCTGCCGAACGCCGGTCTCGTGGGGAAGGGAGATACGGGGAACTTTGCCATCTCGGCGAGCGAGAGAACAACGGAGAATTACTTTACTACCCGGCTTGACCACACGTTCTCAACAAAGGACAGCATGTTTGGTACGTTCATGTATGACGACAACAGCTTCAAGAGTCCCGATGAGTTCAACAACAAGGTGAACGAGTACGCGATGGGACGAAAGATGATCATGCTCGAGGAAACCCACATCTTCAGCCCGCAAATGGTGAATTCCGCGCGGTTTGGATTTTACCGGGTTCCTACCGCCTTTGGAAATAGCACGCCGGTTAATCCGGCGGTGGCTAGTCTGGCTTACAGCACCACTCCCGGACGCTTCGCCCCCGAAGTGAAGGTGTCAGGACTGACGACTTTCACCGGAGGCGTGGGCGCGCTATCGATCTACAACTGGCATTACAATACGTTCCAGTGGTATGACGACGTTTTCTACACTCACGGCGCGCATTCCATCAAATTCGGCGGCTCCATCGAAAGAATCCAGAACAACATGAACGGAATTACCGACGGCAACGGTGGGTTCAAATACGGATCGTTAGCAAGCTTTCTGACGAACGGATCCGTATCGAGCTTCAAAGGTTTTGAGCCCAGCGTATCGCCGCTCTTAGGGTTGAGCGTTCGCCAATCGATCTTTGGCCTCTATCTGCAGGATGACTGGCGCGCGCGGCCGAACTTGACGGTGAACCTGGGCTTGCGGTACGAGATGGCGACCATTCCAACCGAGAATTACGGAGCCCTGTCGGTGTTGAGAGCAGTGGATGCTCCTACGCCTCACCTGGGCAGTCCGTACTTCGAGTCCAATCCAACCATCCACAACTTTGAGCCACGGGTGGGCTTCTCCTGGGATCCGTTCCACAATGGAAAGACCGCCATTCGGGGTGGATTTGGCGTTTATGACGAGTTGCCCCTACCCTATGAGTTCAATCTCGTGCAACTCTTCATAGCTCCGCACTTCATCGACGGCTCGGCGAGCAACCTACCGGCCGGCTCCTTCCCCACGGGCGCATACAACTACATCGTGGCGCACCCAAGCTCTCTCGTCAGCTCATTCTTCGATCCCAACCCCAAGCGCAATTACATACTTCAGTACAGCTTCAATATTCAGCAGCAGCTTGCTCCCAGCCTGGCGGTAATGCTGGGTTATGTGGGTTCGGGGGGCGTTCATGATGCATTCCGCGATGAAGATGCCAACACGGTTATTCCCACACTGACTCCGCAGGGATACGCGTGGCCGTTGCCGCTTAATAGCGGGACGCCCATCAACCCGACGGTGGGCATTATTCGAGGCATGTTCTGGGCTGGCAGTTCCCGGTTCAACGCCCTGGAAGCCCAGGTCACCAAATCCATGAGCCACGGGTTGCAGGTCATGGGGAACTACACCTGGAGCAGGGGCGTTGACGATGGCTCGGCGCCACTCGTCGGCGATACCTTTGCGAATTCGCAGCCGGGCTTGATCTGGTTTGACACCGCCTTAAACCGCGGCGAATCAGACTTTCAGGTTAACCAGAATCTGGAAATCGATGGCGTTTGGAACGCCCCTTCGCCGAAAGCAGGTCCGGCGGTGGCGCAGTGGTTGCTCGGTGGATGGCAGTTGGGCGGCATCTTTACAGCCTCGAGCGGCATCCCCTTCACTCCCATCATGGGCGGCGATCCGCTGGGGCAGCTCAACGAGCAACCCTTCGATGTACCCAACCGGGCGCCAGGGCCGGGGTGCGGTACGCCTGTGAACTCAGGAAGCGTCAACAGCTACCTGAATCTGCCGTGCTTCGCAGCCCCCACGGCTTTGAACATCCGCGGCAACCTCGGGCGGAACAGCGTCTGGGGACCTCCGCAAAGAGACTTTGACTTTTCTCTGGTCAAGAACGACTACATTAAGCGAATCTCCGAGTCGTTTAACGTTCAGTTCCGCGCGGAGTTTTTTAATCTCTTCAACCTGGCTGAATTCCAGCCTCCGCTCAGTAACCAGACCCTCTTTGATTCGAAAGGACGTCCTGTCGGCGGGGCTGGCGAAATTACCATGACCTCTGAACCAGAAAGGGAGATTCAATTCGCGTTGAAGTTGATCTGGTAGAGGTTAAGATGGATTGCTGCCAGGCGTCCGGCGCGCGCGGCTGTAAAAGGCTGGCCGTGACGGACGCCGGCGCCCGCGAGGGCTTCGCTTGTCGTGTTCTATGCCGGAGATGCCGGCGTAACGCCTCGGCGAAGCGCGTCATTTACGGTTCAGCAGCCAGCAGTTTAGCAGGTCACTGAAAAAGTCCATTTTGTCATGCTGAGCGTAGCGACCTGCCCCGGCGAAGTCGGGAAGCATCTGCTTGTCGTATTGAAAGAGAAAAACTTAGATTCTTCGCGGAGCCTGCCCTGAGATTCTTCTCTCCGCTCAGAATGACAACGATTAGGAGCGAACGGGCTCAGAGCGATTCGAATAGGAGCGAATCGGCTCAGGATGACAAGCGAAGGGGGCTCAGAATGACGATAGGATCGAATCGGTTCAGAATGGCATAAGCAATCTGCTGGTTTTTTCTCTGTGCTCTCTG
>JBOGJZ010000024.1:0-2369 GCA_050745645.1 Terriglobia bacterium
CTATCGGGCATGGGTTTTGGCATTCCGGCGGCAGTAGCGGCGCAGCTTGCCCACCCTGATCGCGCGGTAATGGCCATCGCCGGAGACGGCGGGATGCTGATGATGGCTCACGATCTGGTTTTAATCCGGGAGCTTGGTCTGCCTATCATCATGGTATGCCTTACCGACGGCAGCCTTAGCATGATCCGAGTAAGCCAGGAACGGCGTGGATTTGAGCCTTGTGGGGTTGATTTTCAGCCGCCCAGTTTCGCCGCCATGGCTGAAGCCTTTGGAATCCACGGCCAACAAGTCAGGAGCATAGAAGGAGTCAGGACCGGATTGCAGCGCGCGCTGGAACAACGACGCCCGATCCTGCTGGAAGTCCACATCGATTTCCGTGAATACTACGATTTAGTGTAAGAGTCGGATCGTCCTGGAAATAGAAACTCTTCGTCAAAAATTACAGCAGATGCAATGGACGCCGGGGGGCGAGCACTTACTGTTGCAGACCCGCACCAAAGCCTTAAATAATGCTCTGGAGGACGTTTCTCGCCGCTGGCGCCCGCGGTTCCGTCTCCAAGCTGCCGGCGCTTGCGAACGTCATCCGTGCAGCTTCCGAAGGCATCGAGTGTGATGGCAAGCAATCCCTGAGCCATCTCTGAGCACTGCCCTTATCCACAGACAACATGAGCCGGCCGATGCCATTTGGATCCCGTGGTATTGCTCAGGCGCGCCCGGCATGGGAAAATGACTGGCTCCGGCCTGCCTCGAAACCGCAAGGCCCCAGAGCTTGCAGTCCGCCGGCTGATGTGGCTAGACAGGGGCTAATCAGGTCTTGCCATAACAGACAGAAGGGGGTTGATGTGAAGCAAGTCGTCATCGAAAACCCGGTCATCAACTCACCTTTCGATGAACCCAAACGCCATTTCAAATTCACGGATGAAGGGATCACTAACGAGATGATCCAGGCTCGCCGCACGAGTTCCTACTTCATCCCTATCGCCAAACCCAAGAAACGCGGCAAACAGCTCTTGCTGGATACTGAGTGGACGCAAGACCGGATAGAGGAGAACCGGTTTATTAACGAAGTCCGGCGGCGTGTTGAGACGTGGCGCCGGGGAGGTAGGGTGGGAGTCACGAAAACCACGTCTCGCTTGCTCGAATATTGGACCAGCCCGGAGCGCGAGAAAAAGCTCTTTTTTTGCCAGATCGAGGCCGCCGAGACGGTCATTTATATTGCTGAAGTCGCTGGCAAATACGGTGATGCTTGGATTGAAAACGACCTCCGCAAGGCAAATGAAGATGCTAACCCACTCCTCTTCCGCGTCGCCTTGAAAATGGCGACTGGCACAGGCAAGACCGTAGTGATGGCCATGCTGATCGCCTGGCAGGCGCTCAACAAGCTGGTAAACCCTCAAGACGGCCGATTCTCCGACGCATTCTTGATCGTCACTCCAGGCATCACCATTCGCGATCGTTTGCGCGTGCTTTTGCCAAACGACCCGCAAAATTATTACCGCGAGCGGGATATCCTGTCCGCTGAACTCTTGCAGGAGTTGGAGCGGGCGAAGATCATCATCACCAATTATCATGCTTTCTTGCTCAGAGAAAACACGCAAGCTGCAAGGCTCACCAAACAGATCCTCACCCAAGGTGAAAAGCAGGCAAGCCCTTTTAAGGAAACGCCAGACCAGATGGTGCGGCGCGTCTGCCGCGAGCTGGGAAACAAAAAGAATATCGTTGTCATCAATGATGAAGCCCATCACTGCTACCGGCGGCGCGCAGGTAGCGAAGAGGAAAAGCTCACCGGGGAGGACCGCAAGGAAGCCGAAAAGCGCAGTGAGGAGGCGCGAATCTGGATTTCGGGCCTCGAGGCGGTTAAGGCGAAGATCGGCGTGAAAGCTGTGTATGACCTTTCTGCGACTCCCTTTTTTCTGAAGGGATCAGGCTACTCCGAAGGCACGTTGTTTCCCTGGGTGGTGTCGGACTTTTCGCTCATCGACGCTATCGAGAGTGGCATTGTGAAGGTGCCTCGCGTTCCTGTGGCCGATGACAGCATGTTGGGCGAGCAGCCCACCTATCGCGATCTGTGGCTTCGCATCCGCGAGCACCTTCCCCGGAAAGGCCGGGGCACGGATGCCGTCAGCGGAGAGCCAAAGCTGCCCAAGGAACTGCAAGGCGCGCTTCACAGCCTTTACAACAACTACCAAAAGTATTACCGCGTGTGGGAGCAGAATTCCGAAGCCGGGGCGATGGGGCAGACGCCGCCCGTATTCATTGTGGTCTGCAACAATACGAACGTCTCAAAGCTGGTTTTTGATTACGTTGCCGGATGGGAAAAACAACTGACGGACTGGAGAACCGCGATAGTCCCCGGCGCACTCCCTATC
>JBOGJZ010000025.1:0-9031 GCA_050745645.1 Terriglobia bacterium
CCTGCCGCCGGGACGGCGCCGCTACGGCGGGGAATCAAAAAACCCGTCTCATCTTTCCCGCCGGTCTCCATTGTCTCATCCAGGTCTGTCATGCTGGCCGGTGCATCCCGGAAGAAATCCTCATGGCAGCCACAACCAAGCGCAACTACACGGTCTCCGAGAAGGTGCTCTCCGCCAGCCGGCGCAACCTGCAGAAGGCCAATACTGTCCCGAAAGAGGTCCGCTACCGGCTGACGCCGCGCCGTCTAGCCGCCAACCGCCGCAACCTGCTGACCGCCTCGGCTTCGCCCCGCCGCGCCTCGGCGCTGCCGCGTCGCCGCCCGTGGGCTTGCGCCTCGCTTGCGGCCTTAGCCCGCCGCGAGCGGCAGGCGGAGAGCTTTCAGGACCATCTCAATGCCGTCGATCGCGCGCTCGATCCGGATTACCCGCAAGACGAAGGCAAGCTCGCCCAAGCCATCGCCCAGGCTGCCTGGCGCTGGATCGGCATCCTGCTCGACCGCGTCAACCAGGAACGCGCCGGGCTGATGCGCGCCTGCGCCGTCTTTCCGCAGACCAGCCTCCGCCCCGCAAACCCGCTTGCCGGAGCGCAGCGGGCTTCCCGGCTGCTGGGCGTCTTTGCCCGCCAGCTCTGGGTGGATGAGGCTATCGAGCGGGCGGCGCTGCGGCTCCGGCGGCTGGCTCGCATGTTCAGCGATCTGCGCCACTTCGGCACGCCGTCTCTGCTTGACGCGCTGGGCGAGGCTCGCGCCCAAGGCCTCGGCAATCCCTTCCGCCCCGCGCCGCCCGCGATCGCCGAACGGCTCAGCCACCCGGAAAAGGCCGTAGGCGATCTCCCCGCCTTGCCCGCCGAGCCGCCCCTGCCCGATCCGGCCCACCGCGCTCCCTCAGCCTCGACCGGCGGCGGAGCGCTGCCTCCGAAACCCCAGAAAGACGCCGACTGCCCCGATTTTCCCACCGATTACAAGACCTATCTCCAGATGATCCGCCAGGCTTGCGGCGAGCCGGGCGAGCTTCAGCCGCTCGTCGATGAGATGGCGCGGCTGAGCTGGCGGCGCCATCAGGCGGCCTGCCGCGCTCTGGAGCTGGCCTGCGCGGCCCTCGAGCAAGCGCTCGCAAGCTCCCGGCGGCGCACTAACGCCGCCGAATTTGTGGATGTTCTGACCGACGCGCTCGCCGGAGGCCCGGTCCGGCGGGCCAACACGCAAGCCGCCCGCCTTGAGCAGGAACTGGCGCAAGCCGTCCGGCGCTACCAGGAAAAAGCGCTTTCGGACCCGGCTGCGCCTGGATAGTTGTTGCGCCAGTCTGAGACGCGGCTGTGGAACAGCCGTCGGCGCGGGATGCCGGCACGCACAGTCATTTTTTGATTGAGGGCGAACTGTTGTGGCCGTCAAAGCCGGAAATACGCCGGCCGCGGCCCCCCATCCCGCGGGAACGAGAAGGAAGCTGGAATCCGCAATGGCGCGCAAAACCGGACCTTGCGATTGTAGCGCAGCGTTCGTTGTTCAACGCTGCGGTTTTTCAGCTGGGAGACAGGCAAAAGCCGCAGAGTTTCATGAAACTCTGCGCTACGCGCTCTGAGACCCTTCAACCCACAGGGGGGATGCGATGTGAGTAGGCTCTACCACGATATATAAGGGCTTGCTGTTTTGTTCGGGCTTATGTTATTTTCTACGGTCATGCGACGGCGACAGTTTCTCACCATTTCCGCAACCACCATTGGCGGAGTGCTCGTTTACTCGCTTGACCGGAAGGCGTCTCTGATCTCCGCTCAGGAGAAGACGCTTCGCATCCCTCTCCGATTTTTCACCGAGGATGAAGCCCTGATTGTAGCAGCCGCTGCGTCCCGAATTTTCCCAAGCGATGAATCCGGTCCGGGAGCCAAAGAAGCCGGGGTGGCGATTTATATCGACCGGCAGCTCGCCGGGCCTTACGGTCATGACGCACACCGGTACACCCAAGGTCCATTCGAAGAGGGCCCGCCGGAGCTTGGGTACCAGGGCAAGGCGTCGCCGCGAGAGGTTTACCACGAGGCGCTGAGCAAGCTGGCCGGCTTTGATCGCCTCCGGCCCGAAGAGCAGGACAACAAGCTCAAGCAAATCGAATCAACGCATTTTTTCGCTCTTCTCCGCCAGCACACCATTGAAGGCATGTTCTGCGACCCAATTCATGGGGGGAACGCCAACCTGATCGGCTGGCAACTGGTTGGGTTTCCGGGGCCGCACATGAGCTACTACGATGACGTCGATAAACACTTTGGCGTAGCGTTCCGCCCTAAGCCGGTCAGTCTTCCTGGAGGAAATCCGGGCGAGGATGATGGATGAAGAGGCTGCCTGCGGTGGATGTGGTGATTGTAGGCGGCGGGTGGGCCGGCCTGCTCATGGCTAAGGAGCTTGGTTCCCGGACGCCGCTTTCCGTAGTGGTGCTGGAGCGCGGAGAGACGCGCACGGCTTCCGCCGCTGAGTACCTTAACGACATGGATGAGTTGGACTATGCAGTTCGCGGCCGCCTGATGCAAGATGACTCGCTTGAGACAGTGACGTTCCGGCATGCGCTGGGCGATCATGCGCTTCCCCTACGGCAGCTCCGCTGTTTCCTTCCCGGCACCGGCGTCGGCGGCGCCGGGGAGCACTGGGATGGAACCAGCGATCGTCATTTGCCGGATTGTTTTGAAGTGTTTTCCAAAACCGTTGAGAAGCACGCAGCGAAGAGCTTGCCGCCGGATTGCTCCATTCAGGATTGGGGCGTCACTTACGACGAACTGGAGCCTTATTATACGCGCGCCGAGCAGTTGATGGGCGTATCCGGCCAGGCCGGCAATGTTCGAGGCAAGCGGATTGAGGGTGGTAACATCTTTGAAGGCCGGCGGAGCGCCGGCTACCCGACGCCTCCGATAAAAATTCCTTATTTTTCGGCCTTGTTCCGCAGTGCTACAGAATCTCTCGGCTACCATCCTTACCCTTCTCCTTGCGCGACGCTCAGCGAACCCTTTACGAATCCCGACGGCGTAGCGCGGCCGGGTTGTACCTATTGCGGATTTTGCTCGCGCTATGGCTGCATGATCGGATCGAAGGCGCAACCAACCTCTGTTCTTCTACCCGTGATCCAGAACCATAAGAACGTGTCCATCCGCGCCGGGGCGCAGGTTCGCCGCATTTCACACGACGGCGGCCACAATAAAGGGCAGGCTGGCGGCGTCGTTTACTCTGATGCATCCGGTGAGGAGATATTCCAGCCGGCCGATTTAGTGATCCTGGCCTCATGGACTCTCAGCAATACGCGGCTGCTGCTCCTTTCGGGCGTGGCAGAACCTTACAACCCGTTAACCGGCAAGGGCAACGTGGGACGCAATCTCACGCACCAGGTCGGCGCGGCCGTCACACTCTTCTTTGAGAAACCCTTGAATCGCTTTATGGGTACCGGCTCGGCGGCAGTTTTCATGAGCGATTTCAATGGCGACCTGTTTGATCACGCCGGCCTTCATTTCGTCCGCGGAGGGCTTCTTGAGGCGCCAAGTCACGGTTATGCGCCCATCGAGAACTTCGGCTTGCTTCCGCGCTCGGTGAAAACCGCCTGGGGAGCAGACTGGAAAAAGGCGGGCATTCACTATTATGACCGCACCGGACACATCACTTTCTCAGGAGAGCACCTGGCCTACAAAGACAATTACATGGACCTTGACCCCACTTACAGGGACCACTGGGGCGATCCGCTGCTTCGTCTGACGCTCGATTGGCGGGAGAATGAACGGCAAATGACGGCGTTTGCGGGCGTAAAACTAGTTGAAATTGCCCGGGCGATGAAAGCCAAGGAGATAACTCCGTTTTCGCCCCTTGGCCATTACGACACGAGGCGCTACCATTCAACTCACGTCCAAGGGGGAACGATCATGGGGGCGTCTCCTGAAAACTCGGTGGTAAATCCCTACCTTCAGCACTGGCAGCTCGCAAACCTCTTCATTCTGGGCGGGTCAACGTTTCCGCAAAATGCCGCCACGCACCCCACGTTAACCATTCTTGCCCAAACTATTCGCACTGCTGACGCGCTCGTCGAGCGGTTTCTGAAACATCCAGGGCCGTTGGCGTAGGCGGCGCTGCAAACTACCGTTACAAATCAATTACCGGCGCTGAGGACTAAAAATGAAGACCATGCCTGCTGTCGATGTAGTGATCGTGGGCGGCGGTTGGACCGGCTTGCTCATGGCGAACGAGCTTGGCTCCCGGACTCCTCTTTCGGTGGTTGTGTTGGAACGAGGCAAGCCGCGCACCGTCTCTGATTACCTTGATGACATGGATGAGCTCGACTATGCGGTTCGCGGCCATATGATGCAGGATTACTCGCTTGAGACGGTGACGCTTCGTCATTCTGAAAGCGAGCGCGCCCTGCCCATACGCCGACTCGGCTCTTTTCGGCCTGGGACCGGCGTAGGCGGCGCCGGGGAACACTGGGCCGCCTTTTGTGATCGCCAGTTGCCGGACAGCTTCGAGGTGTTGTCAAAAACCATAGAACGGTATGGCGCAAAGAGCCTGCCAGCCGATCATTCGATTCAGGATTGGGGCGTCACTTATGATGAGATGGAACCCTACTACGCGCGCGCCGAGCGCCTGATCGGCGTTTCCGGCAAGGCGGGCAACATTCAGGGAAAGCAGATCGAGGGCGGCAACATCTTTGAAGGCTGGCGGAGCGGCGAATATCCGACCCCCCCGGTCAAAATGCCATACTTTTCGACTTTAGTCCGGGACGCGGCCGCGTCTCTCGGGCTTCATCCTTATCCTGCGCCTTCCGGCACGCCTAGCGAATCCTATACCAACTCGGATGGCGTGACGCGGCCGGGCTGTACCTATTGCGGATTCTGCGCCTCCTATGGCTGCATGATCGGCGCTAAGGCGCAGCCAACCACCGTCCTTCTGCCGGCGATCCAGCGGCATAAGAGCATTTCTATCCGCACCGGAGCGGAGGTCCGCCGCATCGAACACGATGGCGCCGGCGGCAGAGGACAGGCTCGCGGCGTTACCTACTCTGATGCAGCGGGCGAGCAGATCTTCCAGCCGGCCGATTTAGTTATCCTGGCCTCGTGGACTTTCAACAACACGCGCTTGCTGCTCCTATCAGATGTGGGAGAAGCCTACAATCCCTCGACCGGCAAAGGGAACGCAGGACGAAACCTCACCCACCAGGTTATTGCCGCAGCTAAGGTCTTTTTCGAGAAGCCTCTCAATCGCTTCATGGGATCAGGCGCGTCAGGGATTCTCATCGACGACTTCGACGGAGATCTTTTTGATCACCATGGTCTTGGTTTTTTACGAGGAGGCCATTTTGAGGGATCGGTTAATGGCTGCACGCCGATTGAAAATTTCGGCGTGCTTCCGCAGCCGCTGAAAGCCCTGTGGGGGTCCGATTGGAAGAAGGCCGGGCTTCATTATTTCGACCGCACCGGGTACGTCCATTTCTCAGGCGAACACCTGGCTTATAAAGGCAACTATATGGACCTTGATCCCACTTACAGGGACCATTGGGGCGATCCGCTCCTGCGTCTGACGCTGGACTGGCGGGAGAACGAACGGCGAATGGTGGAGTTTGCCGGGAGGAAAGCGATTGAAATCGGCCGCGCGATGAGAGCCAAGGAGATAACTCCGTTTTCGCCCTTGGGCCATTACGACACAAGGCCCTACCAGTCCACCCACGTCCAAGGTGGAACGATCATGGGTGCATCTCCGGACAACTCGGTGGTGAACCCTTACCAGCAGCATTGGCAGCATTCAAATCTCTTCATACTAGGCGGATCAACGTTTCCACAAAATCCCGCCACCCACCCGACGCTCACTATCCTTGCTCAAACCCTTCGCACCGCCGATGCGCTCGTCGAGCGCTACCTGAAAAATCCGGGAGACTTGGCCTAGACTCGTCAACGCCGCCGTCTGCCGGTGGTCCTAATGCGTCCTAGCGTGTCAGGTTATAGAACCGCGCCAGGGCATAAAGGGGGAAGCTGATCCGGTAGAGGTGGTACTTCAAATAGAAGACGCCAGGGAATCCGGTGCCCGTCCAGCACGCTTCATCCCAAGAGCCGTCGGCGTTTTGGCTATCAAGCAGGTATTGGGCAGCGCGAACCGCGGCAGAGTCCGCGGGAGACCCTGCCGCAAGTAGGCCGATCAATCCCCAGGCTGTTTGGGAAGCCGTGCTCTCACCCTTGCCTTTGAGCGCAGGGTCGTCATAGGAGGCGATAGATTCACCGAATCCGCCGTCCGGGTTCTGCACGGAGCGGAGCCATGCGGCGCCGCGCTGCGCGAAAGGCTCTTTTTGAAGACCGAGGGCTTCGAGCGCCCGGAGCACCCCGCTCGTGCCATAGATGTAATTGACGCCCCATCGGCCGTACCAGGCGCCTTCGGGAGTCTGGTCGCGCTTTAGGAATTCTAAGGCGCGAACAACGGCGGGATGCGAGGCTTTAGCGCCGTACCGTCCCAGACACTCGATCGCGCGCGCGGTCAGGTCAGCCGTCGAAGGGTCAATCATAGCGTTGTGATCTGCGAAAGGAACGCGCTCGAGAAGGGTAAGATCGTTATTTTTATCAAACGCGCCCCACCCTCCGTCGCGGTTCTGCATGCTCACCATCCAATCCAACCCGCGTTGGGTAGCGAGCTTCATCCGCTCCACGTCAGGATAGGCGGCGCCATTCAGAGCCATCAGAACAAATGCGGTGTCATCCACGTCCGGATAGAAATCGTTGCGGAACTCAAAAGCCCATCCCGCCGGTTCCACTCCCGGATCTTTCACCTGCCAGTCCCCGCCGCCCAGGACCTGATTATCGAGCAGCCATTGCGCGGCTTGAACCATCGCAGGGTCGTCAGCCGGGACTTTTGCTTCTGCTAAAGCGGCCATGGCCACGGCAGTGTCCCACACCGGGGGGAGGCAAGGCTGCAGGCGTAGGGTATCGCCCTCTTCGATCTCAAAATCCGCCAAGTGGCCGCGCTCGCGCGCCGTGAGAGGATGATCGGGCGGAAATCCAATCGCAACCAGCGCGAGTATCGCGTTGAGTATGGCAGGGTAAATGGCGCCTAAGCCCTCGCTGCGCTCCAGGTGGCCGAGTAGCCACTTTTGAGCCTCCTTCAGAGCGTGTTTGCGTAACGGCTTCCACGGAAAGGATTCGTAAAGCTCGAAAAGCCGGTTTGCGGCGAGGAAGAAATTGCGCC
Organism: Terriglobia bacterium; assembly: GCA_050745645.1. GTDB lineage: Bacteria > Acidobacteriota > Terriglobia > UBA7540 > UBA7540 > RH2-MAG17b. The sequence continues at coordinate 7,185 of JBOGJZ010000025.1, forward strand.
ACGTCAGCAACAGGCTGTCCCATTGGAGAGCTGGTATTTTGTGGTCGCGCGTCCTGAAGAGTTCGTCAACGCTCACATGGTGCGGTAACACCCAAGCCGGCTTGAGGGCGTACAGAATGGTAAGCGGCACGACAATGCCGCGCGTCCAGGAGGACATTTCGTAAAGGTTAAAAAAGAACCAGCGAGGCAGCAGGATCAACTCCGGCGGCATGGCCGGAACGAAACTCCATCTGATCTTCCCGCACAGAGCAAGGTAAAAGCGTGTATAGGAGTTTGTTCGCTCCAAGCCGCCGAGCTCGACGGCGCGGCGGCAGGCCGCCGCCATGTGCGGCGCGGCTGGAGAATCACCCGCAAGCTGGAGCGCAACGTAGGCCTTGACCGTGGCGTTGAGCTCCGATGGACCGCCGTAGTAAATGTTCCACCCGCCGTCAGGCAGTTGCTCGCGCCGGATGGTGTTGGCCAGCATCGCAATGCGGTGTGGTTCTGCCTTGCCCAAAAGGTGAAGGTAAAAAATATAATCCGACTCAAGCGTGGTATCCGCTTCGAGCTCGGCTATCCAGTAGCCCGGTTCCTTTTGCAGTGAAAGGAGGCAGCGGGTGGCACGGGCAATGGCTTGTTGCAGGCGGCGCGCGAGTGCGGAAACCATTGGGCGCTGCAAAGAGGCTTCGGTCCGCAACACTCCGCTCTGAGATTCTTTCGCTTCCATTCAGTGTCCAAGGGGTTCGAGAGAAGGATGGCCTGCAGACTATTCACGCAACTGCGCCGGCAAAGCAAAATGGACGTCTTCTTCAATGGCGTCGAAGTCCTCGACGTTCGGATATCCGTTCTTCTGAAGGTGTTCCAGCACCTGCCGCACCAGGATTTCCGGAGTCGATGCGCCCGCTGTGATGCCGATCCGCCGGTGACCGTTCAGCCATTCAAGACGGATCTCGCTCGAATCGTGCACGAGATATGCGACTGCGCCGGCCCTTTCCGCCACTTCCACAAGCCGGTTCGAGTTCGAGCTATTCCTGGCCCCCACCACAAGCAGAAGATCAATCTCGGGAGCGACCCGCTTCACCGCCGTCTGCCGGTTCTGCGTGGCATAACATATGTCCTCGTTAGGGGGCGAGACAATGGCCGGGAAGCGCTCTCTGAGCCTGGTGACAATCTGGGCTGTGTCATCAAGGCTCAAAGTGGTTTGCGTGAGGTAGGCGATGCGTTCCGGATCAGGAACCCGGATCGAGCCGACCTCATCGGCAGAGCTGATCAAACACACCTGGCCGGGCGCTTCTCCCAGCGTGCCGATGACCTCATCGTGGTCGCGATGTCCGATCAGCACTACCGAGTAACCCTGGCGCACGTAGCGGATAAGCTCGACGTGAACCTTCGTGACCAGGGGGCACGTTGCATCAATCGCCCGCAACTTGCGCTGTTTGGCGCGCTGCCGGACGGCGGGCGATACGCCGTGAGCGCTGAAAATTACAACAGACCCCTCCGGAACCTCGTCCAAATCTTCGACAAAGATAGCGCCCATTGCCGCCAGCTCGTCCACCACGTAGCGGTTGTGAACGATCTCCTTGCGGACGTATACGGGTTTGCCTAGCTTCTCAAGCGCCAGCCGCACCACATCGATTGCGCGGACAACTCCTGCACAGAAACCACGAGGATGGAGAAGCACAAGCGTCCCAGGCTCTTGCGTTACCGCAACGGCTTCCATTGTTTTCCTTCTCCTCTGCCGCCTTAGGGCGCGGCAACCGCACAATTTACCAGTTGCAATCCTAAACTGCCCGCGCTCCGCGCGTCAACCAACTGCACGGGCGGGAATAGACCGGAGAGACGGTTTCCCAACTGAAAAGCCGCAGCGT
>JBOGJZ010000026.1:0-1800 GCA_050745645.1 Terriglobia bacterium
AGGTTTCCCAGCTCGCCACGCAGCTCGCAGGCGCGCACGCTGCCGTTGTAGTCGATCACCACAGCCGTCTCGCTGGCCGTGCAGGGCATCGGCCAGGGATGCGGTGATTCAATGTTTTCGAGCTGAATCTTGTTGTGCAAAGCCATGGTCCCCTGATAGGCCATTTTACCGAGCAGCCTGCCGGCGCCGCTCAACTGTCGCTGAATCGTAGGCGCGTAATATGCGTAGTACGTTTGCAGTTGCTTATAGAGCGCGGGAAGCCGCTCCAGAGGGATTTGTTTCAGGCCGGATTCCTTGGCGCTTCCCCGGATGATGTTGAAGTAGTGCCCGTCCACCGGGCAATGTTCCTTCACAAACTCCGCGATCTCCGTGACGTGATCGAAGTTTTCCGCGCAGATCACCGTGTTCACGTTCACGCGCAGGTTGCGGAAACGGCGGCGGACCGCCTGAATCGCTTCCAGCGTTTCGAGCGTCTTTTGGAAGTTGCCCGGGACGGCGCGGATTGAATCCTGCATTGCGCCCAGGCCATCCATCGCCACATTTAAGTCGAGCCGCAGTTCCGGATTTTCGGCCAGTATGCGCGCCACCCATTCGGCGGTGCGCGCGGGCATCAAACCGTTCGTGGGCAGATTCACCCAGCGGACGCCGTTTGCGCGGTAGAAGAGACCCACGATTTCAACAAGCTCGCGGCGCAACATCGGTTCGCCGCCCGAAAGCCACAGGTCCGTGAAAGGCGGCATGGTGGCGGAGAGCCTTTGGATCTCATCCCAGCTCAGGTCGCCGCGCTGGTTCAATTCCTCCCAATAAAAGCAGGTGCGGCACCTGGCATTGCACACGGATGTGACGAAGAAGATCACGAGCTTCAGTTTTTTTGGAGAACCGAAGGCGAGGAGGTTGCTGAATAATGGCTTGGAGTGTGTCATTCTGAGTGTCACATGGGCCTTTGGCCCACCCATGCAGATGAAAGTCGCCATGCTCTGTCACCCCCGCGCAAGCGGGGGTCCAGACCATTGGATTCCCGCTCCCCCGCCTTCGCGGAGGACAAGCTTCGCGGGAATGACCAAGGGGTGACTTTTGAGAGAGCAAAGCGAAGAATTTAAGTTCTTCCCTTTCAATGCGACAAGCAGATGCTTCCCGACTTCGCCGGGACAGGTCGCTCTGCTCAGCATGACAAAATGAACTTTTTCAGCAACCTGCTCTCGAAGCATCTTCGGCTGAGGCGGCTTGTTCTCGCTAGCCATCGTCGCAACTCGATTCTATCAAAGCCAGGGGTTGGGACCAAGCCGGGTTGTGACATCAAAAAACAAGATACAAGCGCAAGGCTCGCTTTTCAGCCTTGCGGCGTTTTATCAAGCAAAAAAAGCCGCAGCGTTGAACAACGAACGCTGCGCTACAATCGCAAGGTCCGGTTTTGCGCGCCATTGCGGATTCCAGCTTCCTTCTCGTTCCCGCAGGATGGGGGGCCGCGGCCGGCGTATTTCCGGCTTTGACGGCCACAACAGTTCGCCCTCAATCAAAAAATGACTGTGCGTGCCGGCATCCCGCGCCGGCGGCTGTTCCACAGCCGCGTCTTAGACTGGCGCAACAACTATCCGGGCGCAGCCGGGTCCGAAAGCGAATGGCGGGCAAGCGCTTTTTCCTGGTAGCGCCGGACGGCTTGCGCCAGTTCCTGTTCAAGGCGGGCGGCTTGCGTGTTGGCCCGCCGGACCGGGCCTCCGGCGAGCGCGTCGGTCAGAACATCCACAAATTCGGCGGCGTTAGTGCGCCGCCGGGAGCTTGCGAGCGCTTGCTCGAGGGCCA
>JBOGJZ010000027.1:0-9692 GCA_050745645.1 Terriglobia bacterium
CGGCTCAGCGACGGAAAATCCTCCGGCCCAAAGATCGTTTCCTAATTCACGCATCGGGGATTCAGCCCATTTGCCCTCTCCGGCGCACCGGTGTCGCAGCGCGGCGCCAAGCATCTCATGGCCGTCGGCAAAAATATCCGCGGTGACGGTGATCGTGTCGCCCGCAACACGCTTGACCGGAAAGCGACCGCCTTCGATTTCCGGATTGACGTTAGTAATAACTACCCGTGGCGGAGCAGGCTTTGGGGGTCGAACCCGCTTGTGGCTAGTCAAGGATGTTCCTTTAGGTAGGGTTAGAAGTGCAGTAACACAGGCCCGTTATAACCGGTAAAGCAGCGCACTGGCGGTGGCTTACGCTCATAAGCGCTGGCCTCAAAATTACGCGAGCCTCGCCACTACATTCTATCTTAGCGCGCGGGCCTGTAACAACTGGGCCGCCTGTCAGCTAGCGTTAAGAGAAATCGAATCGCGGGCGCTTTCTCTGAAGAGAAAGCGTGATCGAGAGAGCTAAAAGTACACACCGGCGCTTCCGGGAGGCGCGGGTGGAACCCCGCCCCAAGACCACATCTATCAAGTTAGGAGCCCCCAGGGGCCGGGAGTTTTCCTGATGCGATAATGATGTTATAGTTAATAAACCTTGTCAAGACTTTTTTTGTCTTTTTTTAGAATTTTCAAACACGCGGCGATACTCCTTGCCGTGTGACAGCAGCCCGGCGCTCAAGGGCGCAGGGCATCAACATTGATCAAGTTAGGCGGGCGCTCACCCGCGAGCGCGGCCAAGAGATTCCTGGCCGCTTGCATCGCCATTCGCGTCCGCGTCTCCTCGGTAGCGCTGCCGATGTGTGGCAAGAGCACGACGTTGTTTTCTATTTTGAGCAGTTCCGGATGCACCTTCGGTTCGTGCTCAAAAACATCAAGGCCCGCGCCCGCCAAGCGTCCCGCTTTGAGAGCGGCTGCTAGCGCCGCCTCATCCACAACCTGCCCGCGCGATGTGTTGATGAGAAACGCGGTGGGCTTCATCCAGGCCAGTTCCCGCTCGCCAATTAAATGCGTGGTCTCGAGAGTAAGCGGCACATGCAAACTCAAAAAATCCGATTCACGGATCAGCGATTCGCGGTCGCGGTATTCAGCGCCCAATTCACGCTCCACGCTCTCAGGCGCGCGACGGCGGGAGTGGTAAAGAATCCGCATGGAAAAGCCTGCGCCGCGCCGCGCCATCACCCGCCCGATATTCCCGAAGCCGTAAATGCCGAGGGTTTTGTGGTGGACGTCCGAGCCCATCAGCAGGCTGAATCTCCAGTGCTTCCACCGGCCGGCGCGCAGAAACTGTTCGGCCTCTCCCAGCCGCCGCGCCACTGCCAGCAACAAGGCAAAAGCCAGATCAGCCGTGGTGTCGTCCAGGGAACCGGCGGTGTTTGTCACCAGAATGCCTCGTTTCGTGCATTCCTCAAGATCCACGTTGTCATACCCCACGCTGCAATTGGCAACCACGCGCAACTGCGCAGCCGCGCGGACCAGCTCAGCAGGCACGCGCCCTCCCGCCACCAGAAGCCCTTCGATCTTTTGCTCGCGACAGATGCGTTCGAGATCATCCGGCGGCACCGGCGCGTCTTCGGACTGCATCTGAACGTCGCAATGAGGAGCTAGAAAATCCAACACCGCCTGGGGCATCGGGCGAGTTGCGAATACTCGATATTTCACAGGAGCCTCCTTAATGGATGAAATAGGGCATTATAGCTTCCGCGAGCGCGCGAGTCACTGCTTCTGCTCTACTCCAACATCTTCTCGCGCGTTTTCGGTGGAGCAGCAGAAGTGCTAACATAAATACCTAGAATATATCCAACTGGAGGCGGTGCGATGGGAGCAGTGCAAGCAGTCGAAAAACGCATCAGCGGCGGGCGAATGACCAGCCGAGTGCGCGAGATTCTAAGCTGGTATGAAAGTGACAATCCGGGATCGAAGACCAATATTGCCCGTTTACTGAATCACGGGCGGCTGGCGGGGACAGGCAAGCTGGTTATTTTGCCAGTAGATCAGGGCTTTGAGCATGGGCCGGCGCGGAGCTTCGCGATCAACCCAGCGGCTTACGATCCTAACTATCATTTCGAGCTCGCCATCGAGGCCGGCTGCAACGCTTATGCGGCGCCGCTCGGATTCATCGAGGCGGCTGTAGCGAGGCACGTAGACGAGATTCCATTGATCCTGAAGCTGAATAACCATGACGTGCTTTACCCGGATAAGGATCCCATTTCTGCGGTGACCGGCAGCGTGCAGGATGCGTTGCGGCTAGGTTGCGCGGCCATCGGGTTCACGATTTATCCCGGTTCGGCGCATTCGAGGGAGATGTACCAGCAGCTTAGCGCCTTGGCCGAAGAGGCCAAGGATAACGGATTAGCCGTGGTGGTGTGGTCTTACCCGCGAGGCTCTGGAATGAGCAAGGATGGGGAAACCGCCATCGACGTGGTCGCCTATGCCGCCCAGATTGCGGCCCAGCTCGGGGCGCACGTCATCAAGGTGAAGCTGCCCACGGAGCACATCGAGCAGCCGGACGCTCAGAAGGCATACACCCAGGCGGCGGTACCCATAGCGACGCTCACTGACCGGGTGCGGCACGTGGTGCAAAGCTCGTTTGATGGAAGGCGGATCGTCATTTTTTCCGGCGGCGCTACGAAGAGCAATGATGAGGATTTTTACAACGATGTCCGCGCAATCCGCGATGGCGGCGGTTTTGGCTCCATCATCGGCCGCAACTCATTCCAAAGGCCCAAGACTCACGCATTAAAGTTTCTGGAAACAGTCATGCAGCTTTACGCAGGAGACTTGCGATAGACCCCAGCTTTCACAGTGCTTCTCAATGTCAGGCGGCGCCGAAGGTGTAAGATTCCTTCGCAGCCGTGGCAGTTGGCTGCCCTCCGCGCGGCGAATACTTCCGCAGAATTCCATCGAGCGCCTTGGCAGAAGCCGGCGGCGTGATCTTTCCCGAAAGCAAAATCTCTTTAGGTTCAACGGCGCGCCCGTAGAGCCTGCGGTTCGCCTTTACATCTTCCTTGAGCGCCGCTCCGCTCAGAGATAGCCCCGCAAACAAACCCCTCGACCGTGAATAGCTTAAGATGCCCACATTGAAGTGCGCGTTTGTTGCCGCTTCCGTACGCCGCCCCACGGGTCCGGCGGCGGCGGAAACGTCTACCCCGAGCTTCAGGTTGCTCTGCATGATGCGCTGAGCCGCTTGCGTGCTCATCACAATGAAGACGATGTCGGTGGCTTGCCCACCCAGCTGGAGGCCGTAACTGCCGCCGCTCAGCAAAATCATCGACGGCGCGCCCCACGTCCCATTACCGTTTTTACGGCAGACTAACGCGCCCCGGCCATACGTGGCTCCCAGGCCAAAGGCCAACTTTTTGGCGGAAGGGATCACGCCCACACACACCGCCCGGTCCAAAAGGCCCTGCGGAATGCTGTTGTCTGGAGCCTGAAGTATGGCGTTCATCACAAGAGCGGCACGCTCCAGGCGGTCATCTATCTTTGTTTGCGCCTGCGCCTGCTGAGACCAGCTTAAACCAGCAAGGATCACCATGCAGACCATCAGCAACCGCTTTCTCATTATTCCACTCCGATTCCACATGAGCGCAACCCTCTGCCTCACAGGCTACAATCTTTCGTTGATTAGTTCCGCGATGACGGCCCCGTTCGCGTGCTCCGTATCGCGCGCTCCGATCACCAGAGTCACGCGGCCTTTGCGCGCCCGCTGGCCAAGGGCCCTTAATAGTTCGCTGCGGGGCGACTTGCTCAGCTCGAGCCGGTAACGGTCACGAAATTCCGGCCATTTGTTAACTTCGTGGCCGTACCACTTGCGCAGGTCCGCCGACGGCGCGATCCCCTTCATCCACTCGTCGATCTTGAGCTTTTCTTTACTCAAGCCACGAGGCCACAAGCCGTCCACCAAAATCCGGCGCCCGTCCTTCGAGGCCGGGGGATCATAAGCGCGCTTTATCTGTATCTGTATCTGTATCGGCATCGGCGCAACCTCCTTTGTTTGCTGAGAGTCAATTTTAACCCTCTTCCCGGGATTGCGCATTGATTTCCAGGGGGTGCGAGTTATAATCTCCAGAAGGATTTTCCGCGCGTCATCGGGTGCGGAAAAGTCCGAGGTGACGGCCTTGGAACAACGACTCGGCGATCTTATCGACGATTACTGCCCGCGCTGCCGCCTTCTTCTGAACCACGCTATCGCCGGCATGGTTAACGGCGGCGTTGCGAAAGTGGTTTGCCAGACTTGCCACACTGAGCATCCCTATCGCCATGGCGAAGGCGGCAAGAAGAAGCCGGAAGCTCGCGCGGTTTTGTTTGACCAGGTGGTCGCCAAGATGCCCTCCGCCCCGCCTTTGGGTGAACCTCCCGCCCCGGCAGCGCCGCCGAAAAAGCAAACCGCTACACCAGCCCGCTACATCTCCCGGCATCAGGGAAAGCCCCCCCGCAAATCCCGGTAACTCAGAAGCCTTGCTGAGAGGCGCGCTCTGTCAGAAAGGATTCAGTTCTTCGTTGACTTTCAGGGCAGCGCCTCTATAATCGCAGAAGACTCTCCTGACGAAGGAGCCGCCAGCGGAAAATCAGTGAACAACTCTCCTTACCCGACGAGTTCTCCAGCCGAACCTGTGGTGTTGACGGTCGCGGGTTTCGACCCCTCCGGCGGAGCGGGTATCGCAGCAGACCTGAAAACATTCGGGGCTCACAACTGTTATGGAGTCGCGGCCATTACCGCTCTGACCGTGCAAAACACGCAGGGGGTTAATGGAGTGTATCCCATCGAGTCGAGCCGGTTGCGGGAAAGCATCCAGGCGCTGTTTGAAGATGGGCGCATCTGCGCGATCAAAATCGGAATGCTCGGCGATAGAAAGAATGCAGAAGTAGTCAAGGAGATGCTGACGAAGCACAGCAAGGTTCCGGCAGTCCTTGATCCTGTGCTGCGTTCAGCGGGCGGGCGGGAATTGTTGGACGCAGCCGGGAGCGGCGTTTTGCGCGACCACCTTATAGGCTTGACCAGCATCATCACTCCCAACCTCTACGAAGCGGCTGTGCTAACTGGTTTGCAGGTGGGAAGCGTGGAGGAGATGAAAGCCGCAGCTCAGAAGCTGGTGTCGATGGGAGCTCGCGCCGTAGTGGTGACGGGTGGACATTTGGAAAAGGCAACGGATATCTTCTTTGACGGAGCCAACTTCGAAATTTTTGTGGGAGAGCGTGTAAAGCCCGACCATACCCACGGAACAGGCTGCACGTTTTCTTCCGCCATCGCCTCGAATCTCGCGCTGGGGCGCCAGCTTCGCGACGCCGTGGTTATGGCAAAGGTCTACGTTACTGAGGCGATCCGCAAGGCATTCCCCATCGGACCTGGACGCATTCCGCTCCATCACCTCTACCGCATGCAACAAGCTGCGCGTCCGGCGGACCGCTCCCCGGCCCTGAGCGACGCCGAGCCTGCTCACTGACTCGCAACGTCAGCCTATGCCTAATTCGTCAGCCCTTTCGAGCGGAGTGCCGCAGCGCGGGCAGATGACCGCGGCGCAATCGCCGCACACAAGCGGTTCGGAAACCGGTTCGTGGCATTGCGGACAGTATAGGGGTTCGGTCTCTTCAATATCTGCCATAACGGGGCTGTCTTGCTCCTCTTCAAATTACTCTGAGCCGATTCGACTTATTCATTGTCATTCTGAGCAATTTACTCCTCCTCGAATCGCTCTGAGCCCGTTCGATCCTGTCGTTGTCATTCTGACCCGCTGCGCCAGAGCGCGAGCGCGGCGAGGCGAAGAATCTCAGGGTAAACTCCGCGAAGGATCTCCTTGCTGCCGTTTGGAATCATCAACCACAGTTTGCCGGATGAATCTCCTGATGACCTCTTCAACTTCATCTAACCGGCCCGTACAATAATGGTCCCCGCCTTCTATCCAATGCAACTCTTTAGGGGGTGAAACAGTTGCGATTAAGTCCTCTACTTGTGCGCGCGGCCCAAACTCATCCTCGCTGCCTTCGACGAATAGCTTCGGCTTGAGACAACTATGTAGGTAGGAGAAATCGTATTTCTGGACGGGCAAGCCCATGCCTACAAGCGCGGCAACCCGCTGATCCGAAGCTCCCACCTGCAAGCACATCGCTGATCCGAACGAAAATCCCATCAAGAAGACCGGCACTGCGGGGTACCGCGCTGAAATGGCATCAAGCGCCGCGCGCACGTCCTCCAGTTCACCAACGCCGTGCGCAAACTCGCCCTGGCTTGTTCCTACACCTCGAAAGTTAAACCGAAGCGCCGGAAGACCTTCGAGCGCGGCGGCTTTCGCAGCTCGAAAAACGATTTTCGTGTGCATGGTGCCGCCGTAGAGCGGATGTGGATGGCACACGACTGCGGACTATGCAGGAGCAGTGTTGGCGTCATACTCCAGTACAGCTTCGAGGCTGCCCACGGGGCCTGGAATTAGAAAACGGTCAATTTTAGTCAGTTTTTCCTCCATACTGCCTGGCAGGGCTCGGCGCGGCTCAAAAGAGCGCGGCCTCATTTGCAATTTCTTCCCGGCCGCCCAAAACCAGTAATCTTGAATAGTGTAGAATGCAGTCTTAGGAGCTGTGAAGTCCTTTCGCGCGGGCTTCGACATGACAAGCCGGTCCTCCAGCAACCCGGCTGCCGGCCAGGTTCGCCGTCTGCGGTCGAGGTAAACAACTGGATTGAAAATCTTGATGGCGCTCATGTTGGGGATCGTGATCGGCGTGGTCTGCTACCACTTCTTATTCAAGCCTGAAAAAAGCCATCCCCCGGCGGAAATCGCCTACGTTTTGCCGCAAACTCTTCCGGTGTTAAACACGACGGCCATAATCCACACGGTAATTGCCACGCTTCACGCGGGCCAGCAGGTTGAGGTTACAGAGCGTATCGGCGACTGGGCGCATCTGGCGCTGTCTGACGGGCGGGACGGATGGGTTGAGCAGCAAAACTTGCTGGATGCCAAAACGTATGCGCAGTCCAAGGAACTCCTGAAGCGCGTAGAGACTATGCAAGTTCAAGCGGTGGGCCACGCCGATGCAGAAGTCAATCTCCACCTTACTCCTTCACGAAGCGCTCCCGTCTTGGCGGAACTTTCACCCCGCCAGCCGCTTGAGGTATGCGGCAGACGCTTGGTCAATCGGCCGGCTCAACCCGGCTCACAGCCGGCAGCCACCGTGCAAGACGTGTGGTACCTAGTCCGGGGCGGCGGGCGCGCCGGATGGATGCTCGGGCGTTTTGTTGATCTCGATGTCCCACCGGGTCTTGCGCCTTATGCGGAGGGCGTTAACATGGTCGCGTGGCTTGTGCTGGATTCGGTCAATGACGGCGGTCATCAGGAGCCGCAGTACCTGGCGGCGGACCGAATTGGCACGCGAGAATTCGATTTCAACCACATTCGAGTCTTCACGTGGTGGATCAAGCGCCACAAATACGTTACGGCTTACGTGGAAAGCGGCCTGGATGGTTATTTCCCGATTACAGTCACACACGACGGAAGCGTGCCTTATTTCCGCTTGCGCCTGGTGGATGACACCGGTCACAAATACCAGAAAGTGTACGGCCTATTCGATACGATCGTGCGGCCGGCCGGCACAGTAGATGGCTGGAACAGCGATGCGATGCCTCAGCCCCGGCATTCGCGCAGACGCCGGACAAGTTTGAGACGACGCGCCCCGGCGGAGATATCTGGCACTACGAATCCGTAACCTTGGTTTATTGAGGATTAGCTTAACAGAGCGCTGAGCGTCTGGGCTTTGTCATCTCTGAAAGCGCTTCTGTCATTCTGAGCGAAGCGAAGAATCTAAACTTTGAATTAGATGCTCCGCAGAGCCTGCCCTGCGATTCTTCGCTTCGCTCAGAATGACAATGACTAGGAGCGAATTGGCTCAGCATGACAAAACCGGCGTCTTCCGCAAGTCTACAGAGAGGCCTTCATGATTTCGAGCGCCTTTCCCGTTGATGCCGCCGCAGACACGCCGCCTTTCTACCGGCTCGAGCGTGCCTTGCTGCGGCTGTGGTTTAGGTTCGTCTTCCGCCGTGTTCGCGTGCTCCAAGCGGAGCAAACGTCCCGCGCCGCCCCTCGCCTGCTGGTCGTAAATCACCCTTTCAGTCTGGCCCATACCTTGGCCATGGTTGCCGCTCTGGATCGCAATCTGCGCTGCCTGGCGGAGCGAAGATCAGAGCCAAACAGGGCCGTGCAGTGGCTTTCCGGCGCGCTGGGTGTGGTCACTTACGATTACGAAAGCGAAAGCTGGCCTTCCGTGGTTGAGGGCGCTAGCACGCTGCTCGGCCGCGGAGGCGCCGTGATGGTGTTTGCCCGGCAGCGGGCTGCCGGCTCCACAGAGGCAGCGGGCTTCGCGCCCGAGGCGGCCGAAATTGCACTCGAGGCGCAGGGCCGCCTCGGCCGCGAAGCCGCGCTGCTGGTTCATCCCGTTCACGTCTTCTGGCCCGCGCCACCCTCCAGCTCCGAAGAGCTCCTGATTTATGTAGACTCACCTGTCCCCGTCAATCTCGCTCTACTCGAGGAGAGTGATTTTGCCCGGCAACTGAAGAGCATGGATGCAGAGATCGAGCGAGCCTGCCACCGGAGCCCGCTCCGGCTACATGATGATACCGTCAGCCGTTTCATCGCGGGGCTTGAGGGTGTGATGCGCGAGGACCTGGCCGAGACTTGGTCACGCCGCCGCAACTGGAAGCAAAGCGTAGACGATCTGGAGCTTAGTCCGTTCCTGGTAAAGCTCACGCATCAGGTCAATGACAGGCATCCTGCCAGGCTTGCCGCGCTGTGCGAACGGTTGGCCAAATATCGCGAAGCCAAGCGCCGGGCGTCATTGGGCGAGCTCAAGGCAGAGACGGCGGGCGGCTGGTTCAAAAATAAGTGGCTGCGCCTGGGAGCCTGGCTGGAAACAGTTATCGGCTTTCCTGTCGCGTGTTATGGCCTGCTGAACCTCATTCCGGCCTGGCTGATCGCAAGGCTTGCTGGTTTGTTGCGCGACGGCCTGTGGCGGACGCCGCCGCGAGAATGGATGCTTCGCGTCCTGGTGGCAATTGGATGTTATACCTGCCAAATCGCGTTGGCCGCCACTCTTCTGCCCAGGTGGGAAGCTGGTATTTACGCCCCCAGCATCCTGTTTTCAGGCGCGTACGCGCTGCGTTACCTTTGGCTTACCGAGCACCGGATTCCAGTACTCGCTCAAAGCGTCGCAAAAGAAAAGCGGAGCGCCAGACTACGCCGCATGAGAAGAGGATTAATTGACGAGCTGAAGCAGGATCAAGACCGTTTCGCCAGCCTCTGGAACCTCGCTCATTGACCAGGACTGGTACCGGTACGCTGCGCCACCTTCACCGCCATTCCCGCCGAAGCGGAGCCTGGATTCCCGCTCACGCGGGAATGACGACGGCTCTATGCCTCTTGAAAATTTTCTTGTCTCATGGGTCCCATTCGTCTCCTTTGTCTCGTTCAGATTTGTTAGGCTGGAGGAATGCCATCCTGTCGAATTGAACTGTCTTGAAACCATGACTCTCATCCATTGCATGCCCTTGTCTCACCGAAAAAAGCTGGCGGCTCGGGCGCAGCGCGCTAGCCAGCTTCGGGGACTCGGAAGCAGAGCGAGAAAGTGTTTTGGAATCAATAGCGGACAAGTCGAAAGTACAAGCCCTATTC